>DASSAY010000258.1:0-10674 GCA_035699185.1 Balneolaceae bacterium
TATCAATATTCAGTTTTTCAAGCAGCCAGGGATATGCGATCAAAAACGCCTTGAGATATTTTAGCAGAGTGGTTGTTTCAAGATCAGGAGATTCAATATTAATATGCATCCCAAAAGCATTAACCAGAGATGATTCGGTTCCCTCTGCCCGGTTTTTTTGCAGGGCTTCACGCAGCGCCTCCAGCCAGTGAAGTTTCTTTGTTTCCAGCGGCGGCATCACAATTTCAAACGGCACTACCGTTTTGGCCAGTTTCTCAACGGCACCTTCTACAGATTTGAGGATAAACGATCCTTCTAAACTTACTTGGGACTTATTTGCCATTTTTTTAAGCAGGCGAGCGTCCAGTTCCACCCTAAAATCATCCAGCTCCGTATCAGCAATCTTCATTTCGAAGCGGTTTTCTTTTTCAACCCTTCCGCCATAAAGAGAAGTGATGATCTGCGCGGCCCTTTCAATATCAACGCCCGAAAATTCAAGTTCAAGCCCTACTTTACGAGGCTCCCCATTCGCATTTTTAGCAATTTCCGGTTGTTTAAAAGACATAATTTAAAGCTAACACGATTAAAAATTTATCACAGGTTATCACTCAATTACTCACTACTCACTACTCACTACTCAAAAACCCACTTTGTAAAACCTTGAAAACCAAATTCAAAAAATTTGCCACCTTCGCCGGTAATTAGCATTATCAGTTTTATTACAAATATATCATTAAAAAAATTGCCTGATTTATGAAGCGACTCATCATGCTTAGCCTGTTATCGGCTTTTATGTTTCCCGGTTTGGTGATGGCCCAAAGCCAAGCCCAGGTGTTTAAAGGCGCCAAAATCCTTCCCATAACGGACGAACCCATTGAAAATGGAGTTCTAATTGTACAAAACGGCAAAATATCAGCTGTAGGTGCCGTTGGTGAGGTTGATATTCCGGATGATGCCAATGTTCACGATGTCTCCGGCAAAGTGATCATGCCCGGCATTGTAGATTCTCATTCACATATCGGTGGCGGAAGTGGCGGAGACCGGTCTGCAGCTATGCATCCCGCTGTTCGCGTGCTCGACAGCATTGACCCCATGAGCGATTCGTTCATGAAAGCGCTGGCCGGTGGCATCACAACGGTAAATGTGATGCCCGGCTCGGGACATTTGATGAGCGGGCGAACCGTCTATTTAAAACTGCGAAAAGCCGATCAAATTGAAGAAATGCTTTTTGTTGATGATCCTCTCACCCAGGTTGCCGGCGGACTGAAAATGGCGAACGGAACAAACCCCATCGGCAGCTCGCCTTTTCCCGGAACACGGGCAAAATCGGCGGCAATGGTTCGCTCGTTATTCATCAAAGCGCAAGAATATAAACGAAAGGTTGAAGCGGCCGATGGCGATCCTTCTAAGATGCCGCCGCGCGATCTTGGGATGGAAACATTGGTGCAGGTACTGAACGGGAAACGCGTTGTTCATAACCATACCCACCGTAGTAATGATATTCTCACCGCTATCCGGCTGGCTGATGAATTTGATTATCGGATGGTGCTTCATCATGTAAGTGAAGCATGGAAAATAGCCGATGAAATTGCCGAGGCCGGTTATCCCGCTTCCATCATCGTGCTCGATTCACCCGGTGGGAAACTTGAAGCTACCGATATTCGCTATAAAAACGGCGCCGTGCTTGAAGATGCAGGCGTTCTGGTTGGTTATCACACTGATGCCCCCATCACCGACACACGGCTGCTTTTGCGATCCGCGGCCTTTGGCGTCCGCGCGGGCATGAGTCGCGAAGCAGCGCTTAAAGCGGTTACCATCGCCAATGCTAAAATACTTGATTTAGAAGACCGGGTCGGTTCACTCGAAGAAGGTAAAGACGCTGATTTTCTTGTGCTGACGGGTGATCCGTTAAGCGTGTATACAAGAATTCTGCAAACCTGGGTTGAAGGCAAAAAACGCTTCGACCTGTCCGACCCCGAAGATCGAAAATATGCTACCGGCGGTTATAAAGTATTCGAGCGCTCGGCCGCGCAGGGACATCACCACGGAAGGTAGAGACCTGACAGCGCTCCGGCGGTTTCCGGATCCTGTCAGCGTCGCGACAGAATCAACGCTGTCAGGTCCCGAAAGTTTTCGGGACGCTTACAGGTTGATTCAATCAAAAAATATTTTTAAAAATCGAACAACCATGGAAAAACGAATCTCATTATTTTTAGCTGCCATTTTTTTCAGCATCACTGTGATGGCGCAGGCGCAAATTGCCGTTCAGGCAGATACCCTTTACACAATGGACGGGCCCAAAATTGTAAACGGGGTAGTGCTGATTAGCGATGGAGAAATTGAAGCGGTGGGCCCGGCTTCGGAAATAGAAATTCCCTCTGATTATACCATCAAAAAAGCTGTTGTTGCCACTCCGGGACTCATAGACGCCCACAGCGTGGTAGGGCTGGCAGGTATTCTCAACGGAAAATATGATCAGGATCAGCTGGAAACCTCAAATGCTATTCAGCCGCAGCTTCGAGCTTTTGATGCGTATAACGCCCGCGAGGAACTGGTGAAGTTTGTGATGAATAAAGGCGTCACTACCCTTCACACCGGCCACGGCCCGGGCGCTTTGGCGAGCGGACAAACCATGATCGTCAAAACCGCTTATCGAACCGTGGGTGAAGCTCTTGTGGATTCCGCTACCACCGTTGCCTTTACTATCGGCCCTGCCGTGGAGCGCAATTTTGATAAACCCGGCACCCGGTCTAAAGGCATAGCCATGCTTCGTCAAAAATTTATTGATGCGCATGAATATGCTGAAAAACGCCAAGCAGAAGATCCTTCCAAACGCCCGGCTTTAAACCTGAAATTACAGGCGTTGGCTGATGTCCTCAGTGGCGAACTCACGGCTATGATCACCGCTCAGCGCGCTAACGATATCATAACTGCCCTTCGGCTAAAACGAGAATTCGGCTTTGACATGATTCTTGATGGTGCCGCCGAAGCCTACCTGGTGCTTGATGAAATTAAAGAAGCGGGAATACCTGTTTTTATCCACCCTACGATGGTACGCACTTACGGCGCTACGCAAAATGCAAGCTTTACTACCGCGGCCAAACTTCATGAAGCAGGCATTCCTTTTGCTTTTCAAAGCGGCTATGAAGGCTATGTGCCTAAAACGCGCATTGTGCTTTATGAAGCGGCCGTTGCCACGGCTTACGGGCTGCCTCGCGTCGCTGCCCTCGAAGCCCTGACCATCAATCCCGCCCGAATCTTGGGCATTGCCGACCGGGTCGGTTCCCTTGAAGAAGGCAAAGATGCCGATATTGTGCTTTATGATGGCGATCCTTTTGAATATACCACGCATGTTACCGGGGTGATTATTGACGGTAAAATTGTGAAGGAATAGGGTACGGGGTATAAGGGTGTAAGGGTATGGGTTTTTGCTATATCTTAAATTATCACAGATAGGTGCCAGGCACTTTTAAAGTGCCTGGCACCTTACTAAAACTCACGTTAAATCAGTCGGCTAAACGTAATCCCGAATTTTTAGTGCCTTGATTGGCCCAAATCATCCATAAGCCAAAAATTACCAGGTAAAAAATGGCGGTGGTTGAATAATCGTGGGTGAAATCGAAAATGGCGGGCCAGAATTCCTGGGTAATAGCGAGGGCGATAATTCGAATGATATTCACCAGGTAAATGATACCAATGCCGGTTATGATATAGAGAATGCGCGGCAGCCATTCACCCGGATAAGCGATGACAAAGCCCACAAAAAGTCCCATAGCAGAAATTCCGCTACACCCATTGACCAACAAAATACCTGCTGTTTCGCCTATCCGGATAAAACGTCCATTGGCGTATACATCAAATTCAAAAATATTCAGAATGCTGCTCGAAACGGTAATGATATTTCGCGTCAGCCATTCATCGAGGCTGCCTTCGGGCAACAGCCAAAGCTCATAAACTAAATACCAGCAAAGGTAAATAGCTATCACTTTTAGAATAAAGCTGCCGATCTCTGATTTTAGTATTTGCATGGACCCACCCTCCGGCCCATCCCTACCCCGATAATCCCGAAGTATCGGGACCGGTAAGAATGAGAGTTTTTTATGCCCCGGCAAGATTCCGAAGCTTGTTTCTTATTAGATAACTTGTTTGGTTGCTTCTTTGCATCAACAATAGCGTAGCCAGAGTCCCAAAATTCACAATCTATACGACCATCCCCCTAACCTCCTTCAAAGGGGGACGATTATTGAATTATTTGGCGATAATTCAGAACTTTTTTAATCACCAATTTGAATCAAATTTAAATATCAAAATAATTGATAGAGGCACTCTGCTAATATAATCAGCGGAGTTTAATTCCCCCTTCGAAGGGGGCGCAGAGGGATGGCCTTTCCAACTTTGAACCAACTTCATAAATCTAATTCCGATTCACGATTTTCTATCCACTGCTCAATAACCCGGCTTACATTTTCTATTTCTTTAAAGACCTCCTCATCCCAGAAAGTAAAATAGTAAATTCATTTTCTTCTAATTCTTTTTGCCGCTCTTTATCCTTATATCGTTGCTCTTCAAAGTTATGAGTATAACCATCCACTTCAATAACCAGCTTCAATTCTTTGCACATAAAATCGACTATATAATTTAGTACTGGCCGCTGGCGAAGAAACTGATAATTTTTCATTTTCCTTCCCCTCAGTAGCTCTGTCCAAAGCTTAATTTCTGCCCGTGTAGAATCTTTACGCAGCTTACGAGCTAATTCTTTTAACTTTTTGTTGTAGCCCAAATGGTCAAATTCTTTTGCCATAATTAAAATGGATTGTTTTTTGACAGCCCTTTCCGGCCATCCCCCGAACCCCCTTCAAAAGGGGGACTATTAATGAATTATCTACGATAATTAATAGCTTTTGAACCTATAATTTTTGACCTATCCAAATATTAAAAGCAATTAATAACTACACTCCGCTGATTCCATCAGCGGAGTTTAATTCCCCCTTCGAAGGGGGCGCAGAGGGATGGCCTTTCCAACTTTGAACCCAATTCATAAATCTAATTCCGATTGACTTACTCATCACGCATCACTCGTTACACTTTACTTCTAATTCAACCCTTCACTCCCTGCCAGGCCGCGTTCCTTGTCTCCGGATAAATCCCGGGATTAACATCAAGATTCACTACTCAAAACTACTTCTTATACACTCCAAAAACATCGTACACCATTTTTGCGGAACCAATAAAAGCAATCCATGCCAAATAAATCAGCCGGTTGAAGCCTTTGAAATATCGGCAGGCTATCACGACTAAAAACTTTGTCCCGAGGAAACGATTGTAAAGGCGGACTTTTCGGGGGCGATGGTACCTGTTATAAAAATAGACCGTTTCATCAACAAAAGTCGTTTTATGGCTTTTCTGTAACAGGCGGAGGGCAAAGTCTTTATCCTGTCCCCGTATCATACGAGGATCCATCTGCCCGGCCCGGTTTAACAGTTGCCGGGAAAACATCATCGCGTTTTGATGAAAAGGAGAAACAACGCGTGTTAGTAATGCCCGGGAAAGGGCATAATATTTCTTACCGCTGATTTTAGAAATCCCTCGATAACCCTTAGTCCTGCCGCGGTACATCGTTAAAAAGCTGCCCAGGCAAAGATCCGCATCATCCGCTTCTAATGCCTTTAACCGGATTGATATGCTGTTTGCTGGAAGGAGATCATCGGCATCAAGGATGATCAGATAATCACCTGTTGCCTCTTTAAAACCGCGATTCACTGCCACCGGCTTACCGGCATGATCAATCCTCAGGAATTTTACATCTACTCCCCTGTTAACTGACAACTGTTCATTGATAACTATTAACTGTTCACTGTCCGATCCGTCATCTACAATAATGAGCTCAATATTTTCATAATCTTGGAAGGCTACGCTTTCCACCGCCCGGGGCAAAAAAGCAGGCATATTATAATGAGGAATGATGATCGATATTTTGGGTGGCAAATTCAAACTCTGATTTTAACTCCTGAATTTGCTGTTATTTTTTACTTGCAGAGCTCCCGCAAATTTTTTCTGTCAACCGTGAAAAGTGAAACGGTTTTGCTGATTCTAAACTTTCCCCTTGTGCATACGCTGTGGGAAAATTCAATGTTAAATAAAAAGAGCCTTAATAGTTTAGAGAAATGAACTTTGTTTGAGTTTTTGTCAATCCCCCTAACCCCCTTCGCCAAGGGGGAACATTAAGAATCATTCTCTCCCCATTTGTCGGACATCAAGCCCGGATGTACGACGAAGGAATCAAAATTTCAGCCCTAAACCGCAATCTCTTTATAATCGTCATCACCCTCTTTTTGCTTGGCCACCATATTTTGATGAATCCCATTATCCCATTGGATGAGTTTTAGGTAAGGCTTCTTAGGCACCGGAATACCCAGCTTGGCAAGCAACCTTCGCTTTATGCGTACGGTGGGGAAAAGAATCATGGTTGTCAGTAATACGATACCAAATAATAAATTAATTTCCGTACCGGCCAGCAGCATCGTTAGTCCAATGATGGCAAGGTTAAAACTGTATATCAGGTAGCAGCAAATACGGTGAGAAAGGCCCATATCTAACAGCTGGTGATGCACGTGGCGGCGATCGGGCTGAAAAGGGGAGTGGCCGTTAAAAGCACGGACCAGAAATACCCGCAGGGTGTCGTAAAGCGGCACGATAAGTACCGACAACACCATTACCGGGATAGTCTCAGCAAAGGGAATAGATGCCGTTTCGCCTGCTAAGCCTGCATTCACAAACGAAACGGCAAAAAAGGCCAAAAGATAGCCTACAATTTGTGAACCCGTATCACCCATAAAAATCGAAGCAGGCTGGAAATTAAAAGAGAGGAAAGCAAGTAACGAACCGGTTAAGGTGATGGCAAGAACCGAGTGAGTCATCATGCCGGCCTGCCAAAACCACCAGGCAAAAAAGGCCGAGGCAATAACGCCTATACCTCCCGCCAGCCCGTCAATACCGTCTATTAAATTATAGGCATTAACCACAACCACAATGGTAAAAAAGGTGAGCACCGCCCCGGCCCATAAAGGGATGCTTTGTAAGCCAAAAACGCCGCCTAAATCGGTGATAACCAATCCCGCACCCCATATTAAAACGGTTATGGCCGTGAGCTGTAACAGCAATTTCTTGATGGGCGAAATCACCAGAATATCATCTTTAATGCCCGAGAAGAAAAGAATAGTTATACCTGCGGCCAGATAGGGAACCCATGATTGCAGGGCATAACCGCTTACAGCAAAAGCAATAAAAACGCCTGCGAAAATGCCCACGCCTCCTAAATTTGGAGTCGCTTTATGATGCACTTTTCGTCCTCCGTCCGCGTCATCGCAGAGATGCTTTAAATGAGATACATCAATGATTACCGGCATCACTATATAAGTAATTAAAAATGATCCCACTCCTGTTAAAACCGGTATAAGCTGATCTAATGTGTCCAAAACTGTAGGCCCCTATTGCCTGTCTTTATGCCTTTTGCAGATGTACTCTCCATTGTAATTTTACATGCGTAATAGTACAAAATACAAAAGAGATATAAAATTTATTACATAAATATTAAAATTTTATAATACTTCTTCTTCTAAGTACGCCAACTCCTACTGAATGTTCCGGAAAAAGGAGATACGGGTTGCGGCTGACATTACCCATATAATTTGGAAAAAATGCTAAAAACAAGACATAAGTTATTGATTTTATTAGCTGCAATAGTTTATGATTTTAACGCTAAAAAAATGTCTTATCAGCTATCGTCCCTCCTTGAGGAGGGTGGGCCAATTTCGCGGTTTTTTTGCGAAATTGGGTCGGGAGGTGTTCGTCAGTAAGCAGCCAAAAAACACCCCTCAGATCGAATGAGAGGACAAACGACTCATTCGATCATCTCCCCTCGAGGGGAGACGATATTTAAATAAGCATCTTGCTAATCGTTCAAAATTAAAATTAAATGCTGCTGATTTTACAGCTAATTTAAAATTTCATAGGTAATGTCAGCGGGGTGCGGGGCATTGCTTTCTGACCCATCCTCCGGCTCCTTCCCTATTCCGATAAAAAGCATCGGAACAAGGAAGGAGAGTAAGTCTTTCCACAATTCTTAAATCATCGATCCATCAATCCCTACAAACACCCTTCCCCTGCGAAAACCACGCAGGTACTTCCCTCAAGGGAAGATGTTAAAAGCTTCCAGCCTTAGAAAAGTATGGCTTTGTTTAGCGAAATGGCTCGGAAAAAACAGCTACTAAAAATCTGTCATTTCTTCCGAAGGAATCCCTATGGGAGAGCGGAGCCTCGATGCCTTTTATCGAGATGAAGCCGAAGGCCAAAGGTCGAAAAGTTGAGGAGTTGAGTTGCTGAATCGTCACTTCACCCAATCACCTAATCACCTAGTCACTTAGTCACCTAATCACTCAATTCACCAATCACCCAGTCACTTGGAGGTTAGCTGTTAACTGATCACACAGAAAGCCTCTCTCTTTAAACTCAGGGAGAGAGCTTCTTCATTCTTTGCCGACAAACTCCATCACGTCTTTTTCAAGCCGTTTTTTAACTGTTGTCCATTTTAAATCCGGATCTTTAATCATCACCGGCCAATCAACAAGATCAATATCATCAAAATAAACTAAGCTTTTCAAAATATGTGAAGCACTCTTCTGATCATATTTTTTTCGATAAAATGAAACCATCTCTGAAATTGAATAGTTATTTAAGGCGTAGTAAATATCAATAAAATCTTTAGATCGCTGTCCGCTAATCGAAATTGCATTCAACTTCATGGCTATTATATCCTGCTCTGACAATAGCGATATCCCTTCAATATAATTTGGTTTTTGTAGATAGGGATAACGGTGAGCAATAATATCAACATTTACATCAGAGATGCTGCCTTTTAGGGTATTTTGGGCTGTATTAAAAAGTTGATATGAAAAATCATTATGAATTTGCTCCAGCAACTGCTCTGTATCAAAACTATCATTTGAAAACAGATCAATATCAATAGAGCGAGGCCATAATACAATGCCAAGGCTGTTTCACCTACTAAATAAAAACCTTCAAAGTATGCCTTTTGCTGTAAAGACTTTAAGAGCTCCAGTGTTGAGGGCTTGACTGAGTGGATGTGTAGCATCGAAATTCCTTTTTGGGCCTATTGAAAAGTTTTGAAACAAAATTTAGTGTTTTAGGATCAAGGTACTTAAGCTTGCAAAGTTCTTCCACTATTTCGTCTCTTCCATAATAAGCAATAATTACCCTTATATCTTTAACAGTGCCCAAAGTAAATACACGTTCTATAATCAAACGCTTTGATGTTTCAGGATCAATATTTGAAATATCAACATCCCAAAAATATTGATCTTTAAGTTCTTTAGATATGTCAGATAAATTTTTCATTAACTAAAGATACAAAAATTTCCTTTTTTTATTGTCAAAAGTCTAAAGGTCGAAAAGTTGAGCTGTTGAGCTGTTGAAAAGTCGCATCACCCAATCACCCAATCAAAGTGGAGCTAACTGAAACCTACGCCTGCCAGACGTGATCATCGCCCCGCGAATAACCGTTCATTTCATTACGGGTATCGATGATACAACCGCACCACTCAGCTAACTCTTTGTAGTTAACATCAGAATGATTGGTAGAAATTATGGCAGCATCAAACTGCTTTAAGCACTCTTCATTCCACTTAATACTTTCGGACCCGGTCCAGTTTTCATGTTCCCGGGTAGGTTTGATAACAGGAATGTGGGGATCATAATAGGAGACTGAAGCCCCGTATTTTTTGAGGAGATCCATAATCTTAAAGGTAGGAGATTCCCTCATATCGTCCACATCGGGTTTATAAGCAAGGCCGATAACCAGCACTTTGCTTCCGTTCATGGCTTTTTTGTGAGCGTTTAATGCTTTTAAAGCCTGATCAATCACATATTGAGGCATGGATGTATTGATCTCACCCGCCAGCTCAATGAAGCGTGTGTGCTGTTCAAACTCCCGGGCCTTCCAGGTAAGATAAAAGGGATCAATAGGAATACAATGCCCGCCTAAACCAGGACCGGGGACAAACTTCATAAAACCAAATGGTTTCGTATCAGCGGCATCAAGCACTTCATGCACGTCAATATTCATCCGCTGAAACACTACTTTGAGTTCATTAACGAGGGCAATGTTAACCGATCGAAAGACATTTTCGGTAATCTTGACCGCTTCGGCTGTTTTGGTATCCGATACCGGTACGGTTTGAACAATAGAGGTATCATACAGGGCACAAGCTAATTTTAAAGCATCTTCACCCTGACCGCCTACTACTTTGGGTATCTTTGAAGTGTTGAAGTTTGGATTGCCGGGGTCTTCACGCTCGGGACTATAGGCTACATAAAAATCTTCTCCCGCTTTCAGTCCTGATTTGGATTCTAATATCGGAATGATCAGGTCTTCGGTAGTACCGGGATAAGTGGTCGACTCCAGGATAACCAGCTGCCCTGCTCTTAGATGTTCTCCCACCGTCTGACACGTCATTTCTACATACTTCATGTCCGGTTCCCGGTGTTCGTTAAGCGGAGTAGGTACGCACATCAGTAAGGCATCGGCTTCTTTCATCCTGCTGAAATCCGTGGTCGCGTCGCACTTGTCGCTTCCGGACAGCGTTTGCATCATCTCTTTGCCTAAATGTTTAATGTAGG
>DASSAY010000259.1:0-6538 GCA_035699185.1 Balneolaceae bacterium
CCGAAATAACGGTGAATGTATGATGTTCGGGCCTTGAATTATAAACCACCGTTACTTTATCATTTCCCGATAGCTGTCCAATGGTTGATGCATAATTCCTTAAAAATTCCGAGATGCGGTTAACTACAGATTCTTCCGTAACTCTGTCACCTTCGGATCCAGTGCTGTATTTGAAGCGGTAGCCGGAGCTGGTGTCCTCGTTTTCATCACGGGTAAAGACAACCAAACCATTGGAACGATCGGGAATCATAAAAATGATGCCATAGCCGGGCAGATAAGTGCCGCGGATGCCGGCATCATCAAACGAAAATCCGACGGTATGAAAGCTGTTTTCAGGTTTAAACAGCTCCTGCAAAATATTTTCCATAATATTGATGTCGCGTTTCATGCGCTCCATGTCAATATTGGATTGCGCGGCGGCGGACTGAAGGCTAACCGCCAGCATGAAACATAAAAGAGTGGTGAGTTTTAATAGAGTTTTCATGGTTTTTAGATCTTATAATGATTGAGACAAGTTGGAATTAGCAAGTACTCATCCCTCCTTGAGGAGGGTGCCTAAATTCCGGTTTTTGGAATTTGGGCGGGAGGTGTCCTTGAGATTTCATAATCAGGAACACCCCTCGGATTGAATGGAGACAGAACTCCATTCAATCATCTCCCCTCAAGGGGAGACTTCTTTAGCTAATGGTTTTAGTTATTCGAACTCACGGTTTGTAACACTTCGGTTAAATAGCGGTTAGTTTGATTCAGCCGGTAGCTGGTATTTTGTTGAAGACGATCCAGCGTTTGATCGACCAGCTTCAAATCTTTGATGCGCTGCTGTTCGAAATATTGTACCACCTGTTGCAGCTGCTGTTTGTTCTGGCGCTGCATCGTTTGCACCAGTTCGGCCATCATCACCGCATTTTCTTTTTTCACTTGTTGCACAATCGCTTCAACCTGTCCGGCCGGAATTCCTTTTTGAATGGTAACAGAAGGACTGTACCCAAGGCTGACCGACATTCCCGCGTCCGCAGTTTCTACATGAATTTGCGCAGCAGAACCGGCTATTAGCAGCAGAATCAGTCCGGCAGCTACAGCAAAACCTGCTTTTCCAAATATTGATTGCGGCAGCAGGTTTTTGGCATCACTCCACCATTCAGAAAACGATCGCTTTTTAGGTTCCATCATCAGCAATTGTTGCGCAGGCTCTTCGTCCGGCATTTTCTGCAATAGCGACCGGGTTTGAGAAAGTTCATCCAGCTCTTGCTTCAACTTGGGGTTTTCCCGCAGGTATGCTTCCAGTTTCATTTGATCCTCTTCTGAGATTTCATCATACAGGTAATCCATAAAGAGTGAACGGGCAGATTGATCATTCATAATAAGCCTCCATTTCGATATTCCATTGTTCAAAAATTGTCCGCAGGGTTCTCAGGCCGTAATACAATCGCGATTTCACTGTATTTTCCGGTTCTTCGAGTATCTCGGCGATTTCACGGAATTTGAGTTCTTCATATTCTTTCATAATGACGACGATTCGCTGTTCGGGCGGAAGCTGCTTTAATGCAAGCTGCAGGATGGATCCCAATTCCTTTTTCTGAACCAGCTGATCGGGATTGGCTGCCGGAATTTTCTCTACAGGATGATCTTTCAGCGCTTCCATAGAAACTGATCGTCGTCGCCCCGCTCGTTTGGTTTCATCCAGGCAAAGATTGTTGGCAATTCGATAAAGCCAGGTGCGGAATTTTTCCGCATCATCCAGCGTATCCAGCTTTTTATATACTTTAATGAAGGTTTTTTGGGTGATTTCCATGGCTTCATCATGTCCCGCAAAATAACGATAAGCAAAACGGTGAATGCGATTCTGCCAGCGCTCAACCAGCAGATTAAACGCTTTGATATCACCGTTACGGAAATCAGTTATTAGTTTTGAATCGGTCATTAAGGTACTCCCGGAGTTGCCAGCTTGTTAGAAAAGGTGCAACGGCAAGGTGCAGTCATTTTAAAATGAACTACACCTTTATCGCCTTTACACCTGCTATCACGCATGTTACTAACCGTGCATAAGAATGACGAGACGGAAAGGAAAAAAGTTTTAAAAAGGGAAAAATCTTTTTTTCAAGACATGTAGAGACGGATTGAATCCGTCTCAAACCATTTAAGGCTTGGGAAGCTGGAAGACGCATTCAATGCATCGCTACAGAATAAGATAATGTTAATTCCCGCGCTACTAAGGGAAATAAGTTTCTACGCTTTCAAAGAATGGCTTTTCAACACTTCGCGCACTTTTTGTTTGATACCTTCCGAATCAAGCCCCACATCTCGATGAAGTTCTTCTTGCGTTCCGTGCTCAATAATGCGGTCGGGCACACCCATAATAGAAACGGGAATGTGATGCGGTTTATCACTCAAATATTCGGCAACCGCACTTCCGAATCCGCCCAGCTTGGTGCCGTCTTCTATAGTGATGATATGCTCGTAAGTATGACAAATTTCATCAATCAAATCAGTATCCAGCGGCTTGGCAAAACGCATGTTGAAATGGCTCACCTTGATATCTTCTTTTACAAGATCATCAGCCGCCTCAATTACGTACTTACCAATCGGGCCAAAACTTAGCACCGCTACATCATCACCCAAGCGCAGGCATTCGCCTTTCCCGATTTTCATGGGTTGAAAGCCATCCCGCATTTCCATCCCGGTCGCCTTTCCGCGGGGATAGCGAATAGCCCAGGCAGCTTCCTCATATTTCGAAGCCGTGTACATCATATCGCGTAGTTCTTGTTCGTTCAGAGGTGATGAAATAACAATATTCGGTACGGCGCGGAGGTAAGAAATATCATACAACCCGTGATGGGTAGGTCCGTCAGCGCCAACTAATCCCGCGCGGTCAATGCAAAACACAACGGGCAGTTTTTGGATGGCTACATCATGAATCACCTGATCATAAGCTCGTTGCAAAAAGGATGAATAGATAGCGGCAAAAGCTTTTTTGCCCTCGGCCGCAAGTCCCGCCGCAAAAGTGATGGCGTGTTGTTCGGCAATGCCCACATCAAAAGCACGATCGGGATATTTGTTCATCAGCGGCAGCAGGCTTGAACCGCTGGGCATGGCAGGAGTGATGCCCACGATATGTTCATCTTCATCGGCCAGTTCTACAATTGCATCACCAAAAACCTGTTGATATTTGGGAATGGAAGGTTCTTTTTTCTTCGGTACGAGCGATTTTCCGGTAATTTTATCAAAGGGACTGCTTTGGGCGTGCCATTTGGTTTGCTCGCGTTCGGCGGGGGCAAAGCCTTTGCCCTTGACGGTTACAACATGAAGCAGCTTCGGGCCGGGAATGTCTTTTAAATCTTCCAAATAACGACGCATAGTGTCTACATTATGGCCGTCAACCGGGCCATAATATTTGAATCCCAAAGCCTGAAAAAGTCCCCCGGGAGTGATGGCTGCGGTAACGGCTTTTTCCAGCCGCGAAGCCACCTTGCGCATTTTGTCGCCCGCTGATTTAAAATGGCCAAGCATATCATAAATTTCATCACGCAGCTTATTAAATGTTTTGCTGGTGGTGATTTCGGTCAGGTATTCTTTAAGCGCACCCACGTTCGGATCAATCGACATGCAGTTGTCGTTCAGAATCACCAGGATGTCGGAGTTCATGGCCCCGGCGTTGTTCATCGCTTCGAAGGCGAGTCCCGCGGTCATGGCGCCATCACCGATCACCGAAACTACTTTTTTGTCGCTATTGTTAAGATCTCGCGCTACCGCCATTCCCAATCCCGCAGAAATAGACGTACTTGAATGCCCCACGCCAAAAGTATCGTACTTGCTTTCACTCCTTTTGGGAAAGCCGGAAAGTCCACCATGCTTGCGGTTGGTGTGAAATTCCTCACGCCGGCCGGTCAGGATTTTGTGTCCGTAGGCTTGGTGACCTACATCCCACAGCAGCAAATCGTTGGGCGTATCGTACACGTAGTGCAGGGCAACGGTCATTTCAACCACGCCGAGACTGGCGCCAAAATGTCCGCCGTGGATGGAAACGATGCCGATGATGTAATCCCGAAGTTCATCGCAAACATCGATAAGCTGATTGGGTTTTAATTTCTTAAGATCGTCAGGCGAATTAATTTTAGCCAGCAACGGGCCGGGAGTAACCTTTTCAAATTCCATATTATTCTGTTCCATTGGCATGCTCTTCGGCTACCTTTTCGATGCGAAGCTCCGCCTCTTCAAGTGTTTGGGTACACAGTTTGGAAAGCTCGATGCCTTCTTCGTAAAGCTCAATAGATTTTTCGAGCGAAATGGATTCATCTTCCAGCTCTTCAACGATGTTTTCCAGCCTTGTTAAAGCCTCTTCAAAGGCGGGATGTTCCTTTTTGGTCATAAAAAACTTAGGTTAAAAATATTATAGTGAGTCTCTATAAAATAAACAGGTTTACCCTTCGCAATCCAACTCTTTTTTTATTTAAACTCCTTTTGTCATCCCGAGGAATTCAGCGGTTTTCTGAATGACGAGGGATCTCAAACGTAATAAAGGCTGGTATTAGGAATTAAAGTAAGGCTGTATTATAATTTGAGATCCCTCACAGAAAACCGTGTTCGGGATGACATGAGAGGTGATAAGTTATCTTTTATCTCCATTCTTTCAGAGTGATGGTTTCCCCATCCGATTCAAAAATAAGCGCACCTTCAAGACTGGTAAAATGGAGGTTGGTTCCCGTAGCGCGTAGTCGTCGAATTGCTTCCTGATTCGGGTGACGAAAACGATTCGATTTGGCTAAAGAAACAGTGGCAATTTCGGGAGTCGCTTGACGCAAGAACAGACTATTTGAGCTTGTCCGGCTGCCGTGATGACCCACCTTCAAAAAATCAGTATCCGTTAATTTTGGATAATTAGCAATCAAGTGTCGCTCCTGCGATTTTTCGGCATCACCCATAAAAAGGAATTCGGTGGAACCGTACACCAGTTCAAAAATAAGTGAGTGATTGTTGATGTTTGATGATGCGTTTGCTGCCGGACCGTAAACGAAAATCCGGATAGAAGGGTCGATAGAAACATGGTCTCCCGCCTGCAAATCAATTATGGGAATATGATTTTGCCTCGCTGCTCTCCGGTAGGTTTTGAAAAGGTTTGAATCGTAATTCATGCCCGAGCTGTAAATGGTATCAATAGGGATGGTTTGAATTAATTCAATCATACCACCAATATGATCGGCATGAGGATGAGAAAGAAAAACGGCATCCAGCTTTTTAATGCCAAGTGATTTTAGGTGCGGGATGATGACATATTTGCCGCTGTTGTAGCCCGGCTGCCAGCGCCCGGCATCTACTAAAAAATGCTTACCAAGGGGCGTTTTAACAAGAGCGGCATCACCCTGACCGACATCCAAAACGGTAATTTTTAAAGTTGGTGACTGAAGTTTTTGGATGAGTTTGTATGACTGCCCTAAGCATAAAACAAGCAGGAGTACAGCGAGAAATTTCCAGCGGATTTTTGGGACAGGCAAGGCGGCGATAAAGAAAATGACGGCCGTCCAGATCACAAAAAACATCAGGCCGTTGATGTTTGCCTGCATCCAGCTCCATTCCCAGCTTGATGAAAAATGCACAAACCAGTTCAAGCCCGAGAAAAACCAATCAACCGGCAGGTTTAGCAAGTGCGTGGCTTGGGGGAAAATCATTCCGACAGGCAGAAGGATCAAAGCATAGGGAACAACGAGTCCCAGAAATGGCAGCACAATGGCGTTTGCCAACGGCCCGACTATCGAGAACTCGCCGAAATACCAGGCCAGCATCGGGAACAGCCCGAGCTGTACGACAAAGGAGATAATGACGGCACTGACAGGCGCGCCATACCAGCGAAATTGAATCCAATTGGGCAGCCGGTGAAAGATCACCGGGGCAATGAGCAGGATGATGTACTCGGCAGCAAAGGAGAGCTGAAAACTGACCGAAAATAGACTGTCGGGGTTGAGGAGCAGAATGATGAGCGCAGCAACAGCCATCAGGTTTTTGGAGTCGCGGATTTTGTGAAAGAGACGCCCGTACATCAAAAAGCCACCGGCCAGAGAGGCACGCATTACGGAGGCCGAAAAGCCGGTAAGTCCGGCGTAAAAAAACAGCAGCACGATGAGAAGGACGAGGCCAATTTGCCTGCCGTATTTTAGCGCCCAAAAGAAAGGGATGAGCAGCCAAAACGGGGCCAGCAGAAAACCCACGTGAAGGCCCGAAACCGCCATGATATGCGAAAGCCCGGCACGCGAAAACGCCGTTTTGGTTTCCCTGCCGAGTTCGTTTTTGTAGCCGATCAGTAATGCTTTGGCCAGCGGAGCCGTTTCTTCGCTGAAATTATGGTCGATAACATCCAGCACTTTTTGACGGAAAAACGTCCAACGCCAAATCGAATGATTTTCTTCGATATTTAGAATATCATTGATTCCCGCCTGCGCGTGAATTCCTTTTGAAGCGAGGTAACTTTTGTAGTTGAATTCGTTGGGATTTCGTTGTCCTTTTAATGGATAAACGGTAGCTCTAAATTTCATCCGATCCCCTAAAT
>DASSAY010000260.1:0-11320 GCA_035699185.1 Balneolaceae bacterium
AATATCATATTTAAAAAGCCATAGAGCTTGTAAAATGAGTGCAATACAAGCGACCGCCCAACCTGCATAGCGATCAACGTAAGTTAAGGTAATGCCTGCCAGCCAAATTATCACCAAAGTGAAAAACAAATAGCGTGCATTTTTGGGTGGACGCATGATCCGGTTCAATTCAAGCCTTTCGCTGAAGATGATGAGCAGCAAGAAACCCATCCACCATACGACGAGGTTAAAAACAGGCAGTCCGTAGAGATACAGGCCATTCCCTATTACCAGACAAAGTCCGCCGGCCGCCATAATTAAATGGTAGATTTCGGGTTGTAAACGATACAAGTATATCAGGATGATCAGCAAAAAAGCGGCGCCCGCCAAAAAGAGCCACCCTGCGATAATCGTGTATTCTAAAAGTAAGAAAACGGTGCCTGCGGCCATGCTAATGGGAGCGCCAAAAGCCCATCTTTTTTCTAAAGCGGCTGCGCGTTCAAGACTGATAAGGGTGCCAAGAAAACCGTTAATCATTAACGGGCCATGAATAAGGGGTGAAATGGGCGAACCGCCTTCGATAACCCAGCCCAAGCGAACCAAACCGGCAAAAAGTCCGCAAAGCAGGCCTAAAGCGGCAAATGCCAGCAAGCCGACGAGCATTCGGGATGATATCTTTCGTTTCATTACGTGATAAAATATGGGTTATGTGGGTATCAGGATTATAAGCGGGGCGGCGGATGAGCAAAAAATTCTACATCAGGCAAAATCATTTCAACCTGCCAGATGGGCTCCCAAATCAGGTTGGCTTCAAATTGCTCGATGCTTTCGATTTCTTCTAAAGCCTCTTCCACTTTTTGTTGCAAGTAACGGCGCATGGGACAGCCCTGGGTGGTGGCGGTGTATTCTATAATGACCTTGCCATCGTCAAACAAGATATTATAGACTAAGCCCAAATCAATGATGTTCACTCCGAGCTCTGGGTCAATCACCTTCCTAAGTCCCCGGACTATCCTTCGCCGTATGTCACATTCAGCATTCATGATGAATGATCTACCCTGTTTTACCTATGCGAACCCTCCAGACCTGCGGCCCTTCTTCGAGATATTCCCAGCTAAATTTGTCTTTGCCGCGCTCTGCAATAAACTGAAATCTAAGCGGCTTGGGATCGTGATCGTTAATAATAACAAATGCTTCGCCTTTGCCAAGATTATTGTAGGTTTCAAATATAGCAGCGTGTTTTTTATAGGGAGGGATTTTACGTACGTCAAGTTGTTGTTCTGTTTCAGCCATTGGTTTTTGTTATTGTTATGGATTAACTGTTGCAGGACGCAGCTTGCCGCGCCCCTTCTATCATTAATAATTAGGTAACGGGTGTCTCATCATCCCACCGCTCCTTCAGATATTCGCGTTTGTTTTCGCGTTCAGCCCAGGCATCCGCATCGGGCAGCGGGTCTTTTGCTTCATTGATAACATGTTCAGCCCATTCGTCAGAAAGTCGTTCGTTTAATTCAATATAATCCTCCCATACGGAGGGCACTTCATCATCGGGGAAGATGGCATTAACCGGACATTCGGCTACGCATGCATCACAATCAATGCATTCAAGGGGATCAATCACCAGAAAGTTAGGCCCTTCCCGAAATGCATCGACGGGACAAACAGCGGCGCAGTTTGTATGCTTGCATTGAATGCAGGGATCAGTTACCACATAGGCCATAGCAACCTCATTTTTTAGTTTTGCTTTAGGTACTATTTGAAAGTAGGAAGGCTCAAAATTAATATCAACTATAAAAACGGTTTTTACCTTTTTTATTGCTTATTCCTAAAAAGCTCTCTATCTTAGAAGCAGTTAAAAAAAGATAACATGCTGAGTAAGAAAGCTATGAAAAAAGATTCCACTCTTGCAAAATTGACCCCTGATGCCACTTTGTCTCAAATCACAGCAGAGCACCAATACGCCGGTGAACTGCTTACTTCTATCGGCTTAAATCCATCGGCACATAAAAATCAAACGTTACGCAGCGTTTGTCAGCAGCGGCAATGGAGTGAAGTAGAAGTCCTTAAATGGTTAAAAAAGCAGCATCGATCAGGTTATAGATCCTCAACCGAAGAAAACCGGAAAGAAACGAATTTTGGTAACAATGTGGACCAGTGGTGTGAGTATTTGCTGGATGACTTTCACGCTGTCAATCTCGAATTGATGGAAGAAATAAAAGAAGGCCTGCCCCGGGTTCATAAAATCCACGGCAACCAATATGTGTGGCTCAAAAATATGCAGTGGCACTTCGACCGTTTTGATGAAGCACTTGTGATGTACTACGAGTTTGAAGAAAAAAGATTTTTTCCGCTTGCTGAAACGCTTCAAAATGCGCGGGGTGAACTTTTGGATGGCACGATTCGCAAGCTTCAGCGATGCCTTAAAATTGCTGACAAAGATCAAAGCCGGTTGCACACTTTAATGAAAAACCTCACCCAAAATAGCAATGGTTTTGAAAATCCCGATGGTGCTTGTTCAACCCTGTGCATTCTTAATCAAAACTTTAAAAGCCTGTTCAACGCATTAGACAAACAGTTTAAAATTGAACAGGAAGCCCTGTTCCCGGCGGTTAAAACCATGATAAGGGCAAAACAGTAAATCGAAATAATTATGTTTACAGGCTCAAAAAAACAACTGCTCGACTTCATCAAACGAAACGGAATGGTCTCGATTGATGAAGCTGTAGAGCATACCGAATTATCAAAAACCACCCTGAGAGAACATTTACTGCAACTTGAGAGGGACGGTTATATCATCCGTGATTATTTACGCCTCGGCCCGGGCCGGCCCAGCCTTCAATATCAGCTGACGAATAAAGGAAACAGTTTATATCCGTCATCAGAATCAGCCCTTATAAAAGAGCTGCTAAAATACTTGAAGGACTTAGGTGATGAAGAAACCATTGAAAATTTCTTCAAAATGTTTTGGGAAAAACGCATGGATATGGCCCGGGAACGTATGGATGAATCATCCGAAAATGACCTGAAAAAGCGGGTGCAGAAGCTGGCTGATATGCTTGAGGAGGAAGGCTTCATGCCGGAATTTGAACTTAATGAAAATGAAGAAAAATTGACTATCAAGGAGTGTAATTGTCCGTTTAGCGAAGTCGTAAAAGAAACGCGGCTTCCGTGTAAGCTCGAAGCTTTATTTTTTAAAGAATTATTTGGTGATGGAGTTGAACGAACAACACACATTGCCGAGGGAGATTACGCTTGCAGCTACAACATACCTTTAAAAAACCCATAAGAGGTGATTATTATGATTGTGCATAATTTAGCTCAATTCATCGACAAGGCCGCATTTAACGATCTGTCTGATGAAGCCGTCAACCAGTTAAAAATACGTCTGCTCGACTCGCTAGGAACAGCCATCGGAGCGATAGAAGGCGAGCCGGTACAGGCCATCCGCAAAATGGTAAAAGAGTTGGGAGGCTCGGAACAAGCAACGCTCATCGGAGGTGGAAAAACCAGCCTGGAACGCGCCGCTTTATACAACAGTGCCCTCGTTCGCTACCTCGATTTTAACGATAGTTATTTAGCCAAAGATGAAACTTGCCACCCCAGTGATAATATCGGTTCAATCTTAGCGGCAGGTGAATTTGCTGACATCTCGGGGAAAGATTTCTTAACCGCCCTGGCTGTTGCTTATCAAGTTCAATGCCGTTTGAGTGATGAAGCTCCTGTTCGGGACAAAGGTTTTGATCACACCACCCAAGGTTCCTATTCAGTAGCCGCGGGAGTTTCTAAAGCGCTGGGACTGAATGAAGAGCAGACCGCTAACGCTTTAGCCATTGCCGGCACGGCTTTAAATGCATTACGGGTAACGCGAACCGGCGAGCTTTCTAACTGGAAAGGTTTGGCCTTCCCTCACACCGCTTTTGGCGCAACGCACGCTGCACTTTTGGCAAAATACGGCATTACCGGTCCGCCCGCAGTTTTTGAAGGCAACAAAGGATTTATGGATGCTATTGCGGGAGAGTTTGAAATTGACTGGAAGAATGAAGATTTAGAAAAAGTTACTCAAACCATCATCAAAAGATATAACGCTGAAA
Source organism: Balneolaceae bacterium (assembly GCA_035699185.1). Taxonomy (GTDB): domain Bacteria; phylum Bacteroidota; class Rhodothermia; order Balneolales; family Balneolaceae; genus Fodinibius. Next base: position 4,071 of record DASSAY010000260.1, read on the forward strand.
TTCATTCCCAGACATCAATCGAAGGGATGATGGATTTACGTGAAGAATATGGATTTACCGGTGCTGATGTGGACCGCATTGATATCGAAACCTTTGATGTAGCTTTCAACATCATCGGCGGAGGTGAGGAAGGTGATAAAACCATCGTTCGCCGTAAAGAAGAAGCTGATCACAGTTTGCAATATATGGTTTCGGCGGCTTTGTTAGACGGACAGGTAATGCCGGGGCAATACGAGCAAGAGCGAATTGAACGAGATGACATTCAAACGCTGCTCAGAAAAGTAAAGGTAACGCCGCGGCAGGAATTCAGTGATCGTTTTCCCGATGAAATGTGCAGCCGTTTAACGGTTCATCTCAAAGGCGGAACCAAGCACACTATCGAAAAAACTGATTACGAAGGCTTTACCACTCGCCCCATGAGCTGGGAAACGGTAACAGCCAAATTCAACCTTTTGACAGGGCCTTATATGCCGCGCGAAGATCGCGAAAAGCTGATTAAAACCGTCTTTAGTTTCGAAGATTATTCGGTTAAAGATCTTATGGAACAACTGACGGTAATGGAAAAGATTACTAAATAGTACAGAAATGACTCTCCCCTTGAGGGGAGACGATTTGCTTCAGTGTTCTGAAGCAAATCTGAGGGGTGTCGATGAACACCTCCCGCCCTGAACAAAACTCACGTGCGGGGGCACCTCCTCTCCCGAAGGGATACCTACGGTGAAGGAGGGACTTTTTTAGAACAAATAATTAAATAAGTATCAATTTTTTAAGGAGGCCAATCATGCCAAACGAAAAAAATTTCGACTTTCTAAATAAAAACGAACGAGCTGAAAAGCCACGAAATGTTGGTATCACCGAAATCCGCGGCCCTTATTATGCAGTTATGGGCAAGCGCTATTTGAGTGATATTATGGAAACAATGGGCAAGCATGTTGATTCCCTGAAGTTTTCGGGCGGCTCCTTTTCACTCATGCCCAAAGAAGCGGTTACTGGATTGATCAATATCGCCCATGATAACGACGTGCTGGTTTCCACCGGCGGATTTATGGAATACGTACTCACTCAGGGCAAAGCAGCTGTGGATCAATATATCGAAACCTGTAAAGATTACGGCTTCGATATTATTGAGCTTTCCGCCGGCTTCATCACCCTGCCAACCGATGATTGGCTTCGCTTAATTGAGAAAGTGCAAAAAGCGGGACTCAAAGCCAAACCTGAAATAGGAATCCAATTCGGAGCCGGCGGTGATACAGCTAAAGGCGAGCTGGAATCCGAGGGTACACTGGATGCGGGATTTGCGGTGAAACAAATCAAACGCTTCATTGATGCCGGAGCTTATATGATCATGATTGAATCGGAAGGTATCACCGAAAACGCTAATCCGTGGAGAACAGATGTTCCTGCTACCTTCATCAATGAAGTAGGACTGGAAAAACTGATGTTTGAAGCAGCCGATCCGGAAGTGTTCGCCTGGTACATCAAAAACTACGGACCCGAAGTGAACCTGTTTGTTGATCATAGTCAGATTGTTCAGCTCGAAACGTTGCGCCGCGGCATCTGGGGCACCAAAAGCCTTTGGGGACGCGTGCTAACGTATAAAGGTTAAACAAAATCTTTTAACCACCCCTTACCCCTCTTTGAAAAGGAGGGGGTTTTTCTCCCGTGTGGAGATGCAAGAGGGGTTTCTACTAAACAAGCAATAAACTAATTCTACTATAAATTTTAAATCTATGAATACTAATAACGAAACTGTTTTCCCACCAGCTACATCCGAAAGTGCTAAACGAAAGGCAGATTTAGCGCCCGAGCAGATAAAAGTTTGGCGCAAATTCAGCAGGGAAGTATTTAAAGAGGGCGACCTCGACGAAAAAACCAAGCAGCTTATTGCCGTAGCCGTGGCACATGTTACACAATGTCCATATTGCATCAGGTCGCATACAAAAGGAAGCAAAAGAGCCGGGGCTACCAACGAGGAAATCATGGAAGCGATTTGGGTGGCTGCTGAAATGCGTGCCGGGGCCGCTTACGCCCATGCAGGCATCGCTCTCGATGAAATGGACAAGATGGATCAGAAACCTTAAAAATTAAACTTTCGCATTATGCCTGATTATCTAAAAACACTTTCCGCCGATACCTTAGAACGGCTGATTAAAGAAAGAATCGATAAATATCTCGGCAGGGAATTTTCATATACCATTAAAGATCTTAACACTCCGAATGCTAACACAACCGGAGACAAGATTACTTTTAGAGTGGAAATAAGGAATCAACCTGAATCTGTCTGATCATGAGTCAACGAATCAACTACCAAAAAGTAGCGCCTAAAGCTTTAAAGGGAATGTTTGAGCTCGAAAAATATCTTGCTAATTCGGGACTTGAACGTTCACTTTACGAACTTGTTAAATTGCGGGCTTCTCAAATTAACGGCTGTGCCTATTGCATAGATATGCACACCAAAGACTCCCGCGAAGCCGGAGAAACCGAACAGCGTCTTTACGCCCTTAGCGCCTGGCGCGAAACATCTTTCTACAGTGACCGAGAACGTGCCGCGCTGGAATGGACCGAAGCACTAACGCTGATCTCAGAAAATGATGTGCCGGATTCGATTTATGATGCAGTGCGAAAACATTTCGGCGAAGAAGAACTTGTTACCCTTACGATGGCCGTTATTGCTATTAACAGCTGGAACAGGCTGGCAATAAGTTTTCGCAATGAACCGGGAAGCTATAAACCGGGAAAAAATGAGTAGGCTTATAATCCCAGGATGTATGAGATTATAAGCCTTTAGCGTTAGAGATTATAATCCCAAGAGCTATAAGATTATAAGCATAAACCGCTTATGCTTATAAGGGTAGGCGGCTTATTGTTATAAGGACAGCTATCACGAGGAAAAATGCTTCACACACCCAGTTTAACTCCGGGCAGCAATTCTTGAATGGATTGTTTGAGAAAATCGCGTTCGAAGACGTCATCATCCAGCACGCGTTCGTTAAACAGAACCAGATCGAGATCAATGGTTCGGGGGCCGTTCTTATGCCCTTTTCGTTTACGACCCAGTTTGGTTTCAATCCGCTTCAGTTCATCAGTAATCCCCGCTTTTTCCATCACGGTTTGAATCAGCACCGCTCCGTTGAGAAAATCCGGCTGATTTTCGTAACCCAGTGGTTTGGTGAAAATAAATTGGGACTTTTTGATTAAGGAAAATGCTTTGTCTATGGCATCCAGGGCTGCATTTACGTTTTCCTTCGGGTTGATGTTAGAGCCTAATGCAATAACCGCTTCATTCATCGTAGTTAGATCTTCTGACAATCAAATTATCGCAGAATCGCAAGGCGTGGGGCTTCTCAACGGCAACTCGTGTTTTTTGGACGCCCTCCAGTCCGTTAATCATTTCAAAAAGCGTGTCGGTGAGCGTTTCAATGAGAAAGAAATCAGATCCTTCTACAAAACTTAACACCCTTTTAGTGATGGTTTTATAGTTTTTAGCATGATCTACATCGTCTCCGGCGATGGCCGCTGCCGCATCGTATTTAAATGCTATAGAAATAACAATATCTTGCTTCTTCTTGCGCTCCCAGTCGTTGATACCCAGGATGGCGCGAACGCGCATATTTTTTATTTCTATTTCGGTAAGTTTGTTTTCCATAGGCTATCGTTGGTTTTAAGTTGTGGTAATATCAGAATTTCAGTCTTTATTTTCTAATACTAAAGTTTAGGTTTTTCCTTAAAGCTGTCATCCCGAACGAATGTGAGGGATCTCAAGCGTTGATATAGCTACTTCTTTAATTCAAGTACCTGCCTTTAAAACGTTTAAGATCCCTCGCCATCCAGAAAGCCACTGGATTCCTCGGGATTGTAGAAAACGAAAATAGTTTTCACTTAAATTAAGTTAACGCGTTGTGCGGTTAAACTAAAAAACAACCTGTAAGCGTCCGAAGGACCTGACAGCATTGTTTTCTGTGACGCTGACAGGAACCAGAAACGCACTGGTCCCGATGCTTCGGGATCAGGTCAATGTTATACTTTCAACGGCACAACACGTTAATTTAAACTTATTCACAAATGCTCCCCACCATCTATATGATTGATTTCGGTTGCTATATTCGACTCTATAAAATTTGAAGCAGTTGAAAGTAGTTAACCTTCATTCTTTCCAGAATTCATCTGCCTGTGCTTTTTGTGCCTTCGGTACGCATTCAGATAACGTTCATCCTCAGCATATGTGGTGGGATATATCTGTGGTACCGGCTGTGGATTCATCCCTTCATCCACATTCACAAAAGTGAATATACAGGTGTTAGAAAGCGCTTTGGTTACTTTATCGAGGCTGGTCCGTTCTATATCAATTTCGATGCTTATGGAAGATTCACCAGTATAAACGATGCGGCTGGTATAATCCAATTTATCACCGATGCGAATAGGCTGCAAAAAGTTGATGCGGTTTACGCGAACAAAAACGGGACGGTTGGGCGCGATTTCCTCGGCGTGCATCAGTGAAAGTTCGAAGGCGCGGCGAATTACATAGCCTCCGAATATCTTTTTGGGCACGTTTTCGTTATCGGGATACATCCGCTCCATATTGCTACGAACCAGGTTTCCTGCCAGCAATCCGTCGAAATCATCTTCTTCCTGGGCTTGATGCAATTCTTGCAGATGCCAAAATTCTTCTTTGCTGGGAGGCTCGCCGATCGCATCCATCTGCTCCCGGTATAATTTTCGGCGTTCAATCGCCGCCTCATAACGCTCTTTTTCCAGTTCACTTTCATATTCAAGCTGCGGGACGGGCAGGCTTTGCGCCTCATCGCCTTCACCAAGGCGTGCGACCATGGTAAAATAGCAGGCAGCCAAAGAATGTTCTGCTTTTTTATCCTGATCCACTCGAATACCGACCTCCATCGACGATCGTCCCACATAATTAATTCGCGCCCGCAGATATACATCTTCGTTGATTTTTGCCGGAATATGTAGGGCGATGTCATCCACCGCAGCCGTTACTACCCGCGCATCAGGCTCGGTTCTGCGCACATATTTTAGAGCTACATCTTCGGCCAGTTTATCAAGCTCTTCGAGGAGGCGTCCCCAGCGAATGTTGCCGGGAATATCTTTATCAACAATTTTAAATTTGCGACGTAGGGCGGGATTGCTGCCAAAAGGAAGCGTTCGTTCGAGTGATGTATCAACAGGACGCATATTGTAAACTTTTAAACAAGTTTTGCTAAGTGAGGAAAGATAAGAAGTATCTTTTCGATTTGTATAAGGGAGCTAAGAAAAACCAGTTTGTCATCCGATCCGCCGGTTGGTTGAGAGAGATCTCAAGCGCTGATACCGTTTTCTCTTTAAGTATAGCATAATTCCTTATTACATTTGAGATTCCTCATCCAATAAATTGGGATTCGGAATGACAGTCTGGAGGGCATAGGACTTTAAAGCTACCTCATTCAACCATTCTTTGCGTTGAGCCATGCTTTTATCACAATCCATAAAAAAAGCACTCCGCCCGAAATCGCTATCAGTCCGCCTACAACCAATAACCCAAGGCCAATATAAATTTCGGAAGTGTGAATGATCTGTTCCTCTCCAAATACTTTGCGAGCTAATCCGTAGGTTCCGGCATAAGCCAGGCCGGCCACAAAAATGGCTTGTCCTGTGCCATACAAAAGGGGTTGAATAGCTGCTTTTTTCCATAATCCGTCCGTTAAGCTAAAACCGAAATAATCTAAAAGTTTATAAGTCATCACCATAAAGGCAATAGTAATGCCGCCGAGAGTGGCATGATAATGAGCAGGAACCATCGTATTTGAACCGCGTATCATCGCGCCGAGTATAAAACCACCAATGATAAAAGTTATACTCACAACCAAGCCATTGTAATAAGGATTGGTGAATGGCTTAGAAAGCAATTGTCCCGATTTAGACAGTTTGATGAGCCGAATGATGACTAAAATGATAACCAGGCTTATCACCGGAAAAATACCCCACACCATATAGTGGGTAAAACCGGTTATATATAGGTTGTCCGTTGTTCCGCCGCTTAGCAACAGCGGAGAAAATAGTACCGGCAAGGTATAAACAGAAAACAGTAACAGCGATTGCTTATAGCTCAATAATTGACGATCAGAAATTTGCTGAAGTAAAACAAACCAAACAGCAACAGCGGCAGCCATATTTACGAATTGAAGGATGTGTCCCCCGCCCCAGAGCAAGAATTCAAAATACGTTTCGGCTGCCAGATTCACGGAAGTATTCATCCAGGAAAGAAAAAACAGGAGCATGCTGACAAGAAACAGTACAGCCGCCGACTGTAACGCCGGTACGGATGCGGGCGGCAATAGTGAATCATTTACATCATCACCCGAAAAGGAAAATGGTATAATGCGCCGATTGAGCAAAGTAAGGGCTACTCCAAGGCCAAAAAGACAAAGGCTTACAAGAAAAACGGAATGATTAAGTACAGGAATATAATTCGAGAGGATAGGCGTTGCGGCAGGGATGAATATAGTGGTTAACATTAAAAGTACGCCCGCAATGGATATAAAAAAGCCTGCCGGGAGGAAGCGATTCGAAGAGGCAGACGAAGGAATGAGCACGAATAAGCCGCATAAAAAAGAATAGAAACTGACGATTAGTGCCAGGTTTACATGCACAACCAGTATCCGGCGAAACAGCTTTGGCCCGAACATCCACTCATTAATAACGGGCGTTCGCCCAAGCATTATAAATAAAGATAAAAATCCGGCTAAAAGCAGGGCGCTTATGCTTAAGAATATCCAGTATCGTGAAACTTTGGGAGTTTCCTTTTTTTGTACCTTGGGGGCTTCTAAAATTACTTCTGAATCCATTTTAAACTTGCGAATATAATTAGCCATACCACTGTTCTGAACGCCATCGCTTTTAGGCTTTCGTCTGCTACAGGCATTCCTGTAAAATAGAAAGCAAGAATAGCCAAAAGAACCGCAAGGTTTAGCAGAACAATAGCTTTAGTGGTTTGCAGGGCGTGTTTATGATGTTGCCAAATTAAAAATCCGGCAGCGGTATAGACAAAGCCCATAAAAATATTGAAAATAAGAAGAGGCACGAACACAATGTAACCCGGATCAAAATATCCGAGGAATACGCTGCTGCCAACAGCAATGGTTAACAAGCCAAAAGCGATGGCTATAATAGCGACTGTCCGTTCAACCAAAAGACTTTGTCTGTTCATCATTTTCAAAAAAATAAAATACGAAATACTCTTAAACTTTTAAGGCGAT
>DASSAY010000261.1:0-2450 GCA_035699185.1 Balneolaceae bacterium
TGTCGCAAACGGCCTTGGTAAAGGCAGTGGTTGATCCGCTGCCACCAATATCGGGCGTGCAAACGGATTTATCTTCAAGCGTTTTGTAGATCGCCTTTCTGATTTTATCAGCTAAATCTGTTTCATTCACATGCTCCAGCATCATCACCGAAGAGAGTAAAAAGGCAATGGGGTTAGCTTTATTTTTACCGGCAATATCCGGCGCTGAACCGTGAACGGCTTCGAACATGGCGGCATCATCACCGATATTTGCGGCGCCGGTGAGGCCGAGCCCACCCACTAAGCCCGAGGCCAGGTCGGAAAGAATATCGCCAAACAGATTGGTAGTAACGATAACATCAAACTGTTCGGGGCGAATGACCATTTGCATGGCCATGTTGTCGATGATCAAATCTTCATACTCAATCTCAGGATAATCTTTAGCAATCTCGTTACCTACTTCTAAAAACAATCCGCCGGTATATTTTAAAATATTCGCTTTATGAGCGAGCGTAAGCTTTTTACGATTGTTATTTTTCGTGTATTCAAAAGCGGCACGAATGATCTTTTCGCTGGCATCACGCGTAACAACCGCAATGCTTTCGGCATGATCGTTTTTCTCTATCCACTGCTCTTTGCCGATGTACAAGCCTTCGGTGTTTTCCCGGAACATCACCAGATCAACATTGTCAAATCTTGTATTAATGTTAGGCAGGGTTTTGGCGGGGCGGATATTACTGTAAAGCTCAAATTTTTTGCGCATGGCCACATTTACGGATCGAAATCCGGCTCCCACAGGCGTGGTCAGGGGGCCTTTCAGCGCCAGCCGGTATTTGTCAATCGCTTCGAGCGTTTCATCGGGCAACGGATTTCCGGATTCTTCATACGCTTTTAATCCTGCGGTACAGCGAATCCAGTTGATGGGAGCACCGGCTTTTTCAAGAATAGTTGTTACCGCTTCTGTGATTTCAGGGCCGATGCCGTCACCGGGGATTAGAACAATGTCGTGCATGTGAGAAAAATGTTTTTAAGAAATAAGAAATTTTAAATATGCTTTCATGACAGGCGCCAAAGATACAAAGAACAAGGCTTCTTATCAGGAATAACTCCTCATCTTAATTGGGATGAATGGTATGCTGCTTTGACTTTGAATTCTATTCTTTGATAGCTGGCGGATCACTTTCTTCAGCGCTTTTATCATCAGGTTCTTCGCCGTTCAGCCATTGCATCACAATTTGTCCCGATACTTCTTCTTTCTCAAGAAGACGCTCGGCCAGTTTATCTAATACATCACGGTGTTCTCTGATGGTTGACAGTGCCCGCTCAAAAGCTTCATTAAGAATGCGCTGCACTTCTTCATCAATTTTCTGAGCCGTATTTTCGCTGTATTCCCGCTGGCTGCCCATCTGTTCACCCAGAAATACCTGCTCGGTTTGTCCGCCAAAGGCAATATTGTTGAATTTATCACTCATACCCCAGTCGAGCACCATCTTGCGGGCCAGTTTGGTGATTTGCTTCAAATCGTTTTCGGCCCCGCTGGTGGCGGTATCGAAAATGAGATTTTCGGCGGCGCGTCCGCCCATCATCACAGCCATGCGATCGAGCATATGCTTCTTTTCATACAGAAATTTCTCCCGTTCGGGTAGCTGCATGGTAACGCCCATCGCTTTTCCGCGCGGAATGACGGTAATTTTATGAAGGGGATCGGTATCGGGCAAAACGGCGGCAACAATGGCATGGCCTGCTTCGTGATAAGCCAGCAATCTCTTTTCTTCATTCGAAAGACGAATGCCTTCGCGTTTGAGGCCCATCATCACTTTGTCGCGCGCATGGTCGATGTCTTGTTGTTCAATAGCTTTTCGCTTGAAGCGTGATGCGATCAAGGCCGCTTCATTCAATAAGTTTTGAAGATCCGCGCCGCTGAAACCAGGAGTGGAACGCGCTATTTCTTCCAGGTTTACATCATCCGCGAGTTTTTTATTTTTGGCATGAATTTTTAGAATCTCTTCACGGTGTTCCTGTGGAGGTAAATGAACAGTGATTTGGCGGTCAAAACGGCCGGGACGAAGCAGGGCTTTATCCAAAATATCGGGACGGTTTGTTGCGGCCATCACCACGACGCCTTCGTTAGGTTCAAAGCCGTCAAGCTCGGAGAGCAGTTGGTTCAGCGTTTGTTCGCGCTCGTCATGGCCACCGCCGAGGCCGGCTCCACGCTTGCGGCCGATGGAGTCAATTTCATCAATAAAGATGATGCAAGGCTCTTTTTCTTTGGCTTTTTCAAACATATCACGTACGCGTTTTGCCCCTACGCCTACGAACATTTCCATAAAATCGGAACCGGTGATAGTGAAAAAAGGAACATTCGCCTCACCCGCAACAGCACGTGCCAAAAGCGTTTTACCTGTGCCGGGCGGGCCTACCAGTAGCAGGCCTTTTGGAATTTCACCCCCGAGCGAGTCAAACTGATCGGG
>DASSAY010000262.1:0-4955 GCA_035699185.1 Balneolaceae bacterium
ATAGTCTTGAAGAATTAAGTTGGGGTGAAGGGTTAATTAATTATCATCATCATACCATTGGTCAAATTCGGCGTCCATTATTTGCCCGTCGTCGTTTAAATCGACCGTATCGAAGACCCCTTGATCAAATTCATCATCCGATAATAAGCCGTCACCATTTAAATCCCAGTCAGCAAAAGTTCCAAAATCATCGGAGTGATAAGCGCCGAAAAAATCGTCGACACCTTCGTTCCACTCGTCTTCGGTGATAAAATCTTCCCCATCATAATTCCAGGTTTCGTAGTAATCCACATCATCGAGAGCCGATTGGAATTCATCGTTATCGAGGTAGAGGTCATCGTTATAATCCCAATCTTCGATAGTCTCGGGATATACAGCACAAGAAGCGGTGAGCGCGATGAGAAGGGCGGCGGCCGTTGTTACAAGATGGGTGAATTTCATTTTTATCGCTCTTAAGATTACAAAAAAAGCACTCTTGATATTTTAAAAAAACAAATTGCCGGGCAGACGTTCCATCCGGCTGCGTTTTGTTTTAAAAGGCTCTTTTTAAAGTGTAATCCTTCTCCATAATTTATATTTTAGAGCATGAAAACAACCGGATTTATAGCCAGGCGTTATCTCTTCTCAAAAAAGCATGTTTCGCTTATCTCAACATTAACGATGATTAGTGTGACCGGAGTGACTATCGGGATTGCCCTGCTTATCGTAGTGCTGTCGGTTTTCAATGGGTTCTTTGATGTGATTCAAGGTTTTATTCTTAAGAGTGATCCCGATATCCGGATTGAATCCACCGAAGCAGAATCTTTCTTGGTTACGGATGAGTTAAAACAAAAATTGGCCGGTATCCCCGAAATACAAGCCACGGCCTCTTATGTAAGCGGACGAGCCCTTCTTGCCTTTAAATACAGTGATAATAAAGTGGTGCAGGTGAAAGGCATTAACATCGACGAGCACATCCGCATCAACCCCTTAGACAAAAGCCTGACCCTGGGCAGCCTTAATTTAGGGGTGCAAAACGGCAAGCCCGGATTAATTGCCAGCGAAGAATTGATGAGCAAACTGGGTTTAAATGTCGGTGATCAGGTTGTTCTTTTGAGCGCTGCGGGTATGCGAAAATCGTTAACGCAATTTTCACTCCCCCGCAGATACCGCTTTGAGGTACGCGGCACATTTTCACGCTTTGAAATTACACCCGGGCCTGCCGCTCTGATTGATAAAGTGGCTGCCCAGCGGCTTTTTGAGCTGAGAAACAGGGTTTCGGGCATAGATATTCGCCTCAAAAATACCCAACAAGCTGACGATGTTAAAAATAAGCTGCAACAAGTGCTTAGCGATGAATATACGATTTCAACCTGGTACGATTTGCAACAGGCGTTGTACGACATTATGTACCTCGAAAAATGGGCATCGTACCTTATTTTAATGATTATCGTTATCGTTGCGGTATTAAATATTATTGGCTCGCTCTCGATGATTGTCATCCAAAAAAAGCGTGATATTGGCGTACTGTTAACCATGGGACTCACTCCGTCAGCGATCAAAACCATTTTTGTAAAGCAAGGTTTGTATATCGGGTTGATTGGTTGCGTAATCGGCGGAGGGGTGGGCCTGTTCGTCAGCTGGCTGCAGAAAGAATACGATTTGATTAAATTATCATCAGCCTTTATTATTGATGCGTACCCGGTTAGTATTAGCTTTTCTGATGTGGCAATCGTCTTGGCGGGTAGTTTATTGCTTTGCCTGCTGGCGAGCTGGTATCCCGCGCGACAGGCTGCAAAAGTTGAACCGGCAGACGCCGTCCGCTACGATTGATGAATTAGGAGGGGCTGTAACAAAGGAGGGAATGAGCGTTCAAGCCCATTCCCAAAGGGATATATGGAGTCACATTAGAGATGTGTGTTATTTCAACACACTCATTTAACTAACATGCAGATCAAATATTGTCTTAATTTTGCAAACCAATTTTTTTGCAAATACACGCCAGTTCATCAAGTTCCTGCTTCGAAAGCACCTCAAATTCTTGAACAATATTGGCCAAATGTTTTGGAAAATAAGTGGAGATAACATCCTTGCCCGCAGGCGTTAAATGGATAAGAACGGAGCGCCGGTCTTTAGGATCTTGCCGCCGTTCCACCCAGTTATTTTTTTCCAAGTTATCAATTACAAGAGTGATGTTGCCGCCACTTTTGAGAATTTTTTCACCCAGCGCTTTTTGATTGAGCGGCCCGAGATGGAGCAGCGCTTCCATCACCCCAAACTGACTGGTTGTTAAACCGGCATCAGAAAGCTCACGATTCAGACGATTGTTGATAGACTCCGAAGCGCGCATTAGCTTTATAAAAGCGTTTAAAATGCGAACTTCCTTTTCATTTCCTTCGTAATGAGTGCCCATATTGAAAAACTAAATTAGGTAAAATGGATGTTGAATTTATCCAATTTGGCTGGCAGAACCAATTTGGAAGCATAATTAAAGACTTTCATCCGGGTTCTGACTTTGAAGCCGGATGAAGATGTTGATGGGTTTTATGGAATAGGAATTGTTAGTTATTTAATCCATATGTAACCGTTACCGGGGCGTGATCGGAGAGATTCCACTCTTTTTCAATGATCGCTTCTTGCGCAATTTCCAGTAAATCCGGGCTGGCAAGGTGATAGTCAATGCGCCAGCCTTTGTTCCGCTCTTTCGATGCGGCGCGATAACTCCACCAGCTATAGAGATCGGCTACGCCGTCATTCAAAGATCGAAAAATATCTCTATAACCAACCTCAAGAAGCTGGGTGACCCACTCGCGTTCTTCGGGCAGAAATCCTGAGGTATTTTTAAGCCGCGTGGGATTATGAATATCAATTTCAGTGTGGCAAATATTGAAATCACCGCAAAAGACAACCGGTTTTTTGCCGTCGAGATGCTTTTGGGCAAAAGGCAAAAACACCTCCAGAAAATGCATCTTAAGATCCTGACGTACATCTCCCACCGTACCACTCGGAGCATAAATTGAAAATACAATCACGTCTTCAAACTCTGCCATCAACACACGTCCCTCGCTGTCAATCCAGTCCACCCCGATGCCTTCACGAATAGAGATAGGCTCTTCACGCGAAAGAATGCCAACTCCAGAATAGCCTTTTTTCTCGGCGGTGTGATAAACGCCATGATACTCTAATTCAGAGATAGCTTCCGGAATTTGTTCTTCCAGCGCCCGCACTTCCTGAAGGCAAATAACATCCGGATTGCAATGTGCTACCCAGTCTGTAAATCCTTTTCGATGTGCAGCCCGAATACCGTTAACGTTGAATGATGAGATTTTAAGCATGTTTGAAGCAAGAAGTTAGAAGTAAGGAGAAAGAAGCGGGAAGATAAAAGCAAGAAGGGAGAAGTAAAAAACAAGAAAAGATTTTTTGTAAGGATTTGCCTTCTCATGGTTCTTACTTATAACCGTTTAATTAAATATTATAATCTATGTTAGAATTAAGCCATAAAAAGATGATCATATGGGAAAAGAGCCTTAATCTTATAAAAGAGGTTTATAAAATTACCAATAGATTTCCAAAGGACGAAAGATTTGGACTTATAAGCCAACTTAGGAGGGCTTCTGTATCTGTAACATCAAATATCTCTGAAGGAGAAGCCCGACGTACCAATAAAGAAAAAAGAAGGTTTTATGAAATAGCTTGTGCTTCAGTTGTTGAAATCGATGCTCAAATAGAAATAGCGCTCGAACTTAATTTTGTTAATCGGCAGGATGTCCAAAAACTTTCGTCTTTATTAAATGAATGCTTCGCGATGCTTTCAAAGTTAAAAAAGACACGATAAGAGCAAGAAACAAGAAGTAAAAAGCGAGAAGCGAGTTTTTTACTTGCTTCTCACTTCTTGCTTTTAACCACCGCAAACTTACGCTTGCCAACTTTGAGCGTAAATTCAGTATCATTGCCAAAATTCACGCTGTAGCCCTTATCCGTAATTTTTTTATCATCAATAGAAACGCCGCCCTGTTTGATGAGCCGTTTACTTTCACCATTGCTTGAAGTGAATTCGGCATCAGAAATGATGTCCAGCAGGCGAATTTCAGCACCCGGTTCATATTCCAGAACGGGGGCATCATCGGGAATTTCATTGGAAATAACGGTCTGCTCGAAATGTTTTCGTGCGGCCCCGGCTTGTTCTTCACCGTGATACATCCGGGTGATGATCAGTGCCAGCTCATGTTTGGTATCGCGTGGATTTTCCTCCGCCTTCTTTTTATAAGCCGACAGTTCATCAACCGGCACATCAGTCAGCAGTTCAAACCAGGAGAAAATCAGATCATCGGGAATCGACAGCACTTTTCCATACATATCATTGGCGTTTTCGGTGATGCCGATGTAATTATCGTACGATTTCGACATCTTCATCGTGCCGTCGGTCCCCACCAACAACGGCATCATCAACGCGATTTGTGGCTCCTGACCGGCATCTTTTTGAAGGTCGCGCCCCACCAGCAGGTTGAATTTTTGATCCGTTCCGCCCAGTTCCACATCCGATTGCAGGTGAACCGAATCTTGTCCCTGCGCCAAGGGATACAAAAACTCATGCAGAGAAATCGGTTCATTATTGTTGAAGCGCTTGGAAAAATCATCCCGTTCAATCATCCGCGCAACGGTAAGTTTCGAAGACAGTTTGATGACATCTTCAAAATCCATATTTCCCAGCCATTCGGAATTATACACAATCTTTGTTTTGGTTTCATCCAGAATTTTGGTGGCCTGCTCCAGATAGGTTGATGCATTTTCCATAATCTCTTCTCGAGTGAGCGGGGGACGCGTTTTATTTTGTCCGGTAGGGTCGCCGATCAAAGCGGTAAAATCACCGATGATGAGAATGGCTTCGTGTCCTAAATCCTGAAATTGACGAAGCTTTCGCAGAATCACGGAGTGACCCAGGTGTAGATCGGGACGAGTGGGATCACACCCCAGTT
>DASSAY010000263.1:0-5929 GCA_035699185.1 Balneolaceae bacterium
ACCGGCATATCATCACCCCTTCTTTTTACGGTTCCGAATGCGCTGCTTTTTTGATTGAATCCGTGGCCACATTTCAAACACATAAAAAAGGACACCCACCAGTTGGAACGGCGCTGAAACGGCTAATAAAATGGCCCAAAAGTTTAGGCCTGATAATTCTAAAAGGGGAGAAGAAATCATTCGCAGGAGTAGGCCGGCATTTAAAAATAGATAAGTGAGCCAGCTCAGTTTTTGAGCTTTAAAACCTTCTTCGCGTGTACGTCCCGGAAACATCCAGATCGAAACGCCCATGATGATTTGAGTAATCCAGCCCAGCATGAGGGCGTGCCAAAAAAGAACGGTTAAAACAGGGATTGGAAATGCAGTAAAAAAATCAATGAGTACGCGCAGAAGAAGGCCAAGGATGAAGTACAAAAGTCCGGTCTTTATGAACAATCTTGAAATTTTAGGCATTACAGTTCATTGTCTTTAGGCTCATTCCGGTCACACTTTTTGCAGTTCAACTTATAGCCAAGATGCTCATTTCGCCCCTGCTCAGTTGTTACCCAGGGCCGAAGCTGCCAGGGCGGGTTATGCCGCACGTGCTGGTTATGGCCGCATTTTAATTCGGCTACCCAGTCGCCTTCTTCGTCTTTATGATATCCGGTTATGGATTGTTCGATAATTCTGTTGGTTTAAAAATATTGGTTATTTCACGGAGAACCGCAGAGCATTCACAGAGGGGCACAGGGTTTTCTCTGTGGTCCTCCGTGCCTTCTCAGTGAAACTCCGTGTAATGCTGTCATTCGAATTTCCCATCCATTTCCATTCGTATGGTAAAGGCGGAGGCAATTTTAAAAGCCATTTCTTTGGCATGGTTTGCTCTTTCACCCCTAAACAATTCATCTATGGTTTCGGTCCATAAGCCCAACCAGATATCAAAATCATCTCGTTTAATAGGCAAAGGCTGATGCTTGCGGTAAGGCCTGCCGTTAAAACGACGGGTCTGGAATAGGATATTCGACCAGAAATCAATCATTTTAGGTAAGTGAGACTTCCATTCCACTTGAGCAACATCATTAAAAATATATCCCAGGCGTTCGTCATTTCCTACTTTTTCATAAAACTGATGAACAAGCAGCGTGATGTCTTCATCATTTCGTATGTCTGTTTTTTCAGGCATAATCGCAGTTTTTAGTACTATTTGGACTAAATTAAACAGGTCGTTTTTACTCCCGGCCTGCTCAACTTTAACGTTCTATTCAACAATTAACTTGCCTTTCATTCCGCTCATAAAATGGGCTGGGAATGAACAAAGATAATCATATTGCCCCGTTTTTTTCGGAACGGTAAAAGTCACTTCAACCGTTTTGCCGCCTCCGGCAAGCTCGGTATGAGCAATAATTTGATCTGCCAAATCTGTTGGAATATAACCACTTGTTCGGGCCATCATAGCCGCGGAAGCGAAGGCTTCGGCGTCAGCACCTAATGCAAGCAGAATCCAGTTATGAGACATGGCATTAGCAGGAAGTTTGCTTACCGTAGTAAGTTTAATGCGAAGCTTTTCGCCCGGTGCTACTTTGATATCTTCAAGAAGCAGGTATGAGCTTCCGTCAGATCCGTCTATGGTTTCTCCGGTTCCTATTCGTTCACCGGCTTCTTTAACCACAAACTTCATTTTATTAAGGGCGAAAATATGAACGGTCCGCACATCATCGGTTTGGGCCATTTGTTTTTGAGCATCTCCTGTTTCGGCAGTCTGCCCATTTTGTTGATTTCCCCCGCCACAAGCTGTTAAAAACAGGAAAAAAGGAAGTAATAATAATGTTAAGTAACGCATAAGTTATGTGTGATGTTTGATTAATAATGAGGCTTTTAAGCCTTTGGTTTTTGCCCCTAAAGCAGTGTTGCTTCGAGAGTAATATCTGTTCCCTTCAATGCTTTAGAAACGGGACAGCCGTTTTTCGCGCCTTCGGCAAATTTTTGGAATTCATCATTTTCAATGCTGGGAACCGAAGCTTTTGTAAGCAATTTTACACCGGTAATTGTCGGGCCGCCGTCTTCTACTTCAAAAGAAACCTTAGCTTCCGTATCAATGGATTCCGGCGTATAGCCTGCTTCAGACAATTCAAGCGACAATGCCATAGAAAAACAACCCGCATGCGCGGCACCGATTAATTCTTCGGGATTTGTCCCTTTTTCATTTTTAAATCGAGAGCCGAATGAATACGCTCCTTCATACGAACCGCTTTCCATTTTCATGGTGCCTTGTCCGGTTTTCAAATCTCCTTTCCATATTGCGTTAGCTTTTCGTGTAGGCATGGTCTTTATTTTTTAGTGATTAGAGTTAATCGTATTTAAAGCAGTTGATAACAATAGGCTTGATATAATAAGCAGAGGTAGCAGTTGGCACTGGCAGCAAGACTGCATCCTGCTACTGCCTCCTGGTTCATTTTTCTTTTGCCCTGACTTTTTGCACATCTTTAGCCGTAATCGTAGGCGCGTCATTCCCCCAGCTTGTTCTTTCATGGTTGATGATGGCCGCCACTTCCTCATCAGAAAGCTGTTCAGAAAAAGCAGGCATTACAGCAGAGTATTCCACACCATTTATCGCTTTATTTTGTAATCCGAACAGAACAATTTTAATGTGGTGGGTGGGATCATCATCCGTTACCACAGGATCGCCGGCAAGGGGTGGAAAGGCTCCGGGAATGCCCATTCCGTTAGCCTGGTGACAGGTAGCGCAGCTGGTGCGGTATAAGGTAGCTCCCGCATTCGCTGTTACTTTGGCTGAAGGTTTTTCTACGGGCTCTGCTGCAGTCGGTTGAGGTGAATAAAAGCTGTAAGTGGGAGATGCCGCAAATTCAGCTGGTGGATTCCACTGCTGAGCAATATAAACCATGCTCCAGCCTATGATGGCCAGCAGTAATACCCAAGCCCAGGTTGGCACCGGTGCGGGAGTTTCAGCCCGTGAAGGCTCCCAATTAGGTTCCGATGCCCCACCGTAAGCGTTGATTAAAACCGGCACCCGGCCCTCCAGAACATCATTTTCCTGAATACCTTCGATGCCAATTCCAGGCCCGTTTCGTACTTCAAAAGGCACGGTTCGGGTTCCTATTTTCCCGATCGCGTCCGAAGCTTCTATGCGAAGAATATGCTTTCCGTCTGCAAGCCCCGTCGTATCCAGTTCAAACCGAACAGGCGGACGATAGGTTACGATTGGTTCCTCTTGGTCGTCAAGAAATATTCGTATTTGGTTTAAATCCTTTTCTGCCATAAAACTCTTTTGCTATTATTTAAAACTCATCACTCAAAAGCCTTCGCTTAATATGATCTTCAGATTTTTCGCCCGGCCGAATGAGCAATTTTACAGCCCAAATCACCACACCCGCCACAATAATGGAGGAGACAATAAGTACCAGGTAATACAAAATTCCGTCGGGAGCACTATTGTGCCTGCCCTGTACTGAAGTCGAAAATTCAGGTAGATGTTGAATCAATGCCAGTAAAAGAAGTACCATAATTATTTGGTTTGAATTTTACCCAACTCCGGATTATTTCTAACCTTGGCCACATCTTCGGCCGTTATCGTTGGTGCGTTACTTCCCCAGCTGGTTCTTTCGTGATTGATCACCGCCGCTACTTCCTCATCCGACAAAACTTCTCCGAAAGGTTGCATAATGCCATAATACATGGTGCCATTAATGGTTTTTCCCTGCAAGCCGTAAAGCACGGTTCGGATATGATCGGTGGGATCTTGAGATGTTACCACCGGGTCACCAGCCAATGGAGGAAAAACTCCCGCTATGCCCTGCCCGTTACTCTGATGGCAGGCCGAGCAATGATTCGCGTAGATCAAGGCGCCATCAACAGCCTTTTCCACCGCATCAGGTTTTTTAACAGATGCTGTTTTGGTCTTGCTTTTGGGCTGAAACGACTCAGGCGGAGTTAGCGGTTCTTGCTTGAGTGACAGTAAATAAGCCACTAATGCTTTTGCCCTTTTCGTAGCAATCACTTTGCCGTTTTTCGGTGCAAAGCCTTCGGGAACGGGAATTACTTTATCATCAGGCGCGGGATTTTTTACCACTTCAAACAGCCAGGGAAAGGAGGGCATAATGGATTCTTTAACCACTGAACGTGGGTTGTACAAGTGCATATACTGCCAGATAGCACTCGGCTGGCGAACGCCGATATTTGAAAGATCAGGTCCCGTTCGGGAACTTCCCAACACGGCCGGTGTTTGCTGCCAAATGCTCGTCCGACTGATTTGAGCGTAATCAGCCGGCACCGATGGTCGTCCCCAGATTTCATCCATCTCTAGCGGGCGCACTTGTTGAGTATGGCAGTACATACAGCCCTCACTCACATAGACTTTCAAGCCCAGCTTTTCCATATTCGTCATGGGTTCAGTCCAGGGCTGAGGTTTGGTTTTCTCCTGCACCCAAAGAGCGGGCAACACCGCAATGATAATGCTCAGGAAAAGAAATCCCCAGAAGATGGTTCCGTATAACAGTTTATGATTTTTGTGAAAATCTAATTTCATGATTCTGCCAGGGCTATGGATTCAGCAATTTTAGTTTCGGTAGAAGTTTGTTGAGCGGCGGGACGCATTTTCCACACATTATAGGCGAATACCAGGTGGGAGATGAACATCAGCGTTCCTCCCGCGGCCCTCCAAACCCAGTAAGGCGCCATCAACGTAACCGATTCGATAAAGGCATTATCACCCATCCAGCTGAGGCCTTGCAGCGTGCCGCCAATCATCAGCGCTAAGCTATACAACAGCAGGCCGATGAGCGCCAGCCAGAAGTGAATACCCACGCTCAACTGCGGTGGTTCACTGCCCGTAAGACGGGGAATGAGCCCGTAAATGCCTCCCCAGATCAGGAATGAAACGAATCCATACATGCTCATATGGGAGTGGGCGATGGTGTAGTTGGTAAAGTGCCAAACCCGGTTGAGCGAACGGAAAGCTTCGAGCGTGCCTTGATAGGAAACGATGGCATAGAAAATCACCCCGACCAGAATGAAGGGCAAGGAGTAGCTTCGCGCGATAGTTCGCCAGCTTCCCTTCATCGTTAATAAAAAGTTCGCAGTTCCGGCCGTTACCGGAACGAACATGCCCACACTAAAGACAATAGCTACGGTTTGAATCCACCAGGGAATGGGGCTGAATACAAAATGATGTGCTCCAATCATGGTGTAAAAGACCATTTGTGTCCAGAAAGCCAGCACGCCGAGTGAGTATGAATAGATGGGCTTGTTGAGCAGTTTGGGCAGAAAATAGTAGGTGAGGCCCAGAACCATCGGCGTAAACCACTGACCAACACCTTGGTGCATATAGTAGGCTTGAATCACCGTCTGGCTGAGCCCGTCTTGCTGATAACCGGGTAAATAAGCAACGGTAACCAGGATGATCGTCCAGAAAAACGCGGCAAGGATATACCAGTTGGAGATATAAATTTCTTTGACGTTTCTGCCGGCCACCGTTTTGTAAAGGTTGTAAACCGCCAAAATTAAAGCGGCAGCGAAAAGCGACATTACCGGCCAGATATATTCGCGATATTCTTGTCCGCCATTGTTGATGCCGGCCATCAGGCAAAGGGTGCCGATAATGACAGAAGCATTAATTAAGATCAAGCTGATCCATCCCAAACGGTAGCTGTATAGCTCGCGCTGGGTAGTTCGGGGAACTACGTAAAGGGCGAGGCCAATCATTCCCGAGGATGCAAATCCCCAAAAGACGGAGTTGGTATGAACGGGACGCAGCCTGCCGAATGAAAGCCATGAAACAGAATCGAGTTCCGGCCAGGCAAATTTCAGCCCTAAATATTCGCCTACAAGGGTTCCAAAAGCCAGCCAAAAAGCGGCGGTGGCTATATACCAAAAAATAAGCCGGGTTGATTCGCCGGAAGCGTCAATACGTTCTCCAGCTTTGGCTTTTTCGACG
>DASSAY010000264.1:0-2159 GCA_035699185.1 Balneolaceae bacterium
GCGAAGGCTTTTAAGCCATACTGATAATAGACATCAATGAGATGTGAAGTTTCCACGCCATAGCCGATGGGAAAATTGATGTTTTCGAGCACCTCTCTACGCACTGCATATTCACCTGAGAGCGGCTGGATGATGCCTGTCAGCTCGGGAAAATAAAGCGAGAACAGGGGGCGGATAAGAATTTCGGTAACGCGTCCACCGCCGGATGTCCTCACGCCTCCCGAAACAGCCAGTGGACGATCGTAAAAAGCCTTCACATATTTCACTTCCTGCCGGTAAATGAGCGGTGCAACCAGTCCATACACAAAACGCGGGTGAATATTGCTGATATCCGCATCAACATACACAATAATATCGCCCTTGAGCTGGTAAATGGCTTTCCAAAGATTTTCGCCCTTGCCTTTTTTCTTTTCGATATCGGGCAAAATTTCATCAGCCAGGTAAACATCAGCCCCAAAATTTTTGGCGGTCTCCAGGGTATCATCTTCGGAACCGGAATCAATCACTGCAATTTCATCAAGCAGGGGATAGCGGTCCACTAATTCCGATTTAAAAATGATGACTTCTTTGCCGATGGTTTTTTCTTCATTCAACGTTGGCAGGCAAAGCGAGATGCTTAAGTTCTGCTTCTCCTTTTCTTCAACCAGCTTTTTGAGGTCCCAAAATTGGGAGTGGTGATAGGTGTTATTGCTGATCCATTCGTTAATCTTCTTCACAATAGCCTCCGTCAATTGCTAACAGCGTACCGATGATTTGTGCGATGCCCGAGTAAATCGGTTCAATTCTTATACTTTGTTTGGTTTCGTTGATATGATCTCCATGCGTTAAACCTAATGTTAGTGATGGAATTTGGTGGTCGATTAAAGCAGAAAGCTCGGATGTACTTGGGCCGGGGCGCGGTTCAATATCAAGATGCCGCATAATTTCGCGGGCATTGCGCACCATAGGATGCGAGAAAGAAATACCCCCCGGTTCGCGCTGAGCAAAAATATCCATATTAATGCTGTCGCCGCTGCGGGATGAAACTTCATCAACAATTTCCTGCAACCTTTGATGAATATCTTGCACCATCTCGGATGATTCGGACCGAACCTCAAATCGTAATGTCGCATTTAAAGCAGTAGTGTTGAACGAAGTTCCACCATTCATAGAGCCCATCACAATGCTGGTGCGCGGGCGCTGGGGCAGCTTGATTTCATTAATCCGGTTGATAACCTCATTCACCGTTAAAATGGCGCTGGCATCACCAAAGCGGGACCAATCGTACGATTCGGGCACCTGGCAATGAATAACACCCCGTTTCATCCCGATTGAAGTGTGGCTCAGGCGCCCCACTTCGATGCCTTCAACAACAAGCCCCGCGAAAATGGGCCGGCTAAAATTGGAGAGAAAAAACCGAAGCCCTTCCAGGTTTCCGCGGCCAAGGCTTCGTGTATCGCCCAGCAGAATGAGGTTATGGTTGAGCTGAATATCAAGCTTTTCCAAAATGTTGGGCAGCGAGGCCAGCACGGCAAGTCCCAGGCTATTATCTGCTATTGCCGCGCCTGTTACCACCTCGGGTTGAACCTGGATGGTGTGATCAACATTGGTGCCAAAAACCGTATCGGCGTGGGCCGTTACCAGAATATTTTGTTCATTTTGTTGGCCTTTCAGAATAGCAATACCGTTGCCCACTTCATCAACAGAATTTTTTGAAATCTGAGCTTCTTTAAAACGGTTGGTCAAAAATTCAATCCGCTTGCCTTCATTAAAAGTGGGGGCAGGAATTTCACCTAACATTACCAAATTGGCCAGTAAAATCTCCTTCAATTCCCGGATTTCTTCTTTAATGCCGGGTAGAGCATTTAAAATATTATCTAATGACTGCGGCAAAATATCCCCTGTTTAAATCAATAGTTCGTTTCGCTATACCATTAATTCATTAGGAGAGCTAAACGTTTCGGAAAAAGCACATAAGCTTTTATTGCACTGATTAATGGCAAACCGTATGGAACAAATTAAAGAGAGATGGATTAAAGAGAATGAATTGTCATAAAAATTAATATATCTATGTTACTTAAAAGATTACAAACAACATTATTAGCATTATCATTTATAATATCACTTTCCTTTTTTGGCTGCGATTCAACCGGAAGCAATAGCAATTTTGGATCAATGAC
>DASSAY010000265.1:0-15757 GCA_035699185.1 Balneolaceae bacterium
ACCCCTGCCCCTCCTTGAAAAGGAGGGGATTTTTCTCCCCTTCTCAAGGGGAGATGCAAGAGGGATTACTGCAACAATCTTTAAAGATAGTTTTTCAATTGCTAAACATGTCATAATAGTTAGTGTTTATTCATAAAAAATATTCCTGAGGTATATCTGCTTTTCCGCATAGGCCTGAATTTGGCCCTTTCCCCCTACGTGTTGTTCAGGCGTCGTTTCGGTAACCACACGAAAATGAATTATGGCCGCATTTGCGATATTTAAGGCTTCTTCATTATTTGTTTTTTTAGGCGTAAAGCTCAGGCTATGCAACCTTGCCGCATATTCCTCTGTTTCGGTCATTAAAGTAGCCACATCTTTGCGCAGAATGATTAAATCCCGCCCCTGCTTAAAAATTTCAATTGTATCCTGCTCAGTCGTCGCAAAGCGAATCGTTGAATCAGTCAAAGACTCAATAGATTCCAATGAACGAAGCTCATTTTGAATCAATAAAGCGGTCGCATCGGCAAAGTTCTGCATTTCGTGAATCAGCCGGTTATCCACCGAAGTTTCCATCATAAAAGTATTAACCCTAAACAACATCAGGATGATAACTCCCGCAATAGTTGACGATATGATCAAGTCGAAGCGTATGCCCATAAAGAGTAGGTTACATAGGGGTTATAGCCGCGAAAAACCGGCCTTTTTGGATGTATTCCCCATTATTTTTTTCAAAAATGGTGATGGTTGCAACCCGGCCTTTTTCGCCCAGAATGAGAGGCTTTTCAGGTGAAATTTGGATGGTTGCGTAAAGCATACCGCCCGTTTTGGTCTCATAGTTTAAGCGAGTAGCGGGATTGGTTACATCATTCAGATTACCGTATTCGGTGGGGAAATCATTATAATTGGTAGCTTGAGAATACATCAATTCTGACAAAGATTGCCCGTAATCGATAATCTCCATTTCTCGCTGAACCTGAACAGACTCTTTCACGGAGGTTATATACATTCTGTTGATATTAATCGACATATAGGCCAACAAGGAAATTGCTCCGAGAGTCAAAATTGTTTGTGCACTCGACATAACAGTTATCTTTAATTTCTATTGAAAAACGTTGACAAACTGCATAAGATGTAACGTACAAACATCAAAAGGCGGGGCAATCAGGGATGCAAAATAGCATGAATAATAAATTTTACCCCGAAACATTAAAATTTTCTAATAAAGCCAACGGCAGCAGTTTATTAAAAATTTTGAATAATTCATAATCTGCTTCTTCTATGATCGGAATTGAGAAGATCAGATGCAGTTAGATTTCATTAAGATTGATTTTTATACAAGAGAGTTGCCAACCCAAATTGTTACAAACTTTTTACCACGGAAACACTAAAAGCACGAAGGGAATATCGAATAAAGAATAAAATCTATAGATATCCCTCGGGAGAACCTCCAAATTTCTATTTCGCACCTTCTCTCTTCAGTGTATGCACAGGGGAATGGCGCTATAAGAAGAAGTACGAAACTTTAGTGCTTTCAGTGTTTTCGTGGTTAATTCTACTTAATATACGTCATCTTTCGGGCAAACTGCTTGCCGCCGGCGCGCATCACATAAATATAAACACCGCTGGCCAATTCAGCCGGATTCCAGGTTATATCGTGATAACCGGCAGGCCAATGCTTATTGACGATAGTTTTAACCCGGCGCCCCAGAATATCATAAATAAAAATTTGAACTTTGCCTTCCAAAGGCGTGGCATAAGGTATGGTCGTAGCCCCGGTAAAGGGATTCGGATAGTTAAGGCCGAGCGAATACTCGGTGGGTAATCCCGCCGCGTCGGCACCGGGATCAATACGAAGCAAAAAACGAGGCTTCTCATCATACCTTGCTTTCGATTTCGAGACAGGAGGCCTCACCAACTGAAAGTCTTCCAGCGAATTTACGATTCCCTTTCCTTTTTGTTTAGGCCGGGATACATCAAAACTATAAAAGGTAGCTTTCCGCAGGTTAATCTTTTTGCCGGTTTTTTGATCCTCCAGAATCATCGTCCATGCTTCGGGTACCTCATTAAACAAGGGCCACGACAAGGTATAGGTGCCGTTAAGCACATGGCCATCTTTAAATCCCCCGACATAAAGCGGAATACTAATTTTTTTGCCAAAATCGCGGGCCAGGTTATTAATGGCCAGCGGCGTACCGTTTTTAAAGGTGGTATAAAGTTCCAAATACGTATCGGTATTAAAAGGCAACAGGCGAAAAGCATCGCGGCGGTCTTTGCCGGTTTGGCCATCAGGCGAAAGGGTGATGTATGTGCTTTTGTCCAGATTTCCGGCCTCCAGCAAAAACTCAATAGCCGCGGGATCTTCCTTCTTCCCCTTAAAAGTACCGCCGGTGGTTTTGGATGATTTATTTACCTTCAGCACCGGCGTTCCGTTGCCGTTGGCCTTCACCCAAAAAGCCTGGAATGGAGCAATCAGTCCATCACCCAATGAGCCAGAAATACCATTCCAGGTTAAATAATCGTTGGTTGAAGGATCCCAGACATAAATTACATTATCCATATTTTCTTTGGTCCAGTTGCCGTCATCCCAGTCGATTGTGGCGGCGAAAGGATTGCCTACCAAGTTCCAGCCGGTATCGGCAGCTGCGGTATAGGTGACGGGAAAAGTGAAGGAAGTGCCATTCCCATCAAATTCTTCACCCTGAATGCTCAGCGTATCGGGCAATGGATTATTATAGCGAGGGTCACCGGGTACATCACCAAAGAAGTAAACAAAAAGTCCGCGTCCGGGCGTTACGCTATTTGCCGCATC
Organism: Balneolaceae bacterium; assembly: GCA_035699185.1. Classification (GTDB taxonomy): domain Bacteria; phylum Bacteroidota; class Rhodothermia; order Balneolales; family Balneolaceae; genus Fodinibius. Next base: position 2,792 of record DASSAY010000265.1, read on the forward strand.
ATCGGGAGCACGCCAGCGTTGATTATCGGTACCGGCATAGCTTTCATCATAATAGAGAACGGTGGGCTGAAGGGAATCTGCCGGTGCATTACCCAGGGTGGAATTGGGATAGCCTTGAGTCAAGGTGCTGTCCAGTAAATCGCTGTAGGTCGAAGCCAGGGGAGGGGCGAGCAAACGCCATCCCGGTTGTCCCGAAATCTCACGCAGCATTCGAATATTTTCGGTATCCCCTTCCTTTACGTTGGCCACGAAACTGTAACCTGAGCCAATAGTCAGCAATCCTCTTGTGAGCGTAAGTGTGTCTGTAACGGTAAAATCGTTATGAACCGTTACCCCTGCTGCATTATTGATAATAAGGTTTTTAGCTGAGGTAATACCATTGATGTTTTGATGCGCTGAACCGTTAAGTTCAATATCGGTATTGGTAACCGAAATATTTGTTCCATTTATATCTCCGCCAAAACGAAAGCTGGAATTATTGCCGGTTAAGCTTCCGTTAATTACAATATCACCGATCACATTCAGTTGTGAACCGGGTTCCAGGGCAAGAGTTGTGGCAGTATCAATGGTGAGTGAATTAAAGGCTTCAAAATAATCTTTGACCATTACATCATTCTGTATATTTATAATTCCTCCCGTAAAATCGCCGGTTATTGTTTGTGTTGAATTTCCACTAAAAGTGATGGTTGATGAGCCCGCAATAAAATTGTCCAGCTCAACATCACCTTTTATAGTGAAATTTCCGTTATCGCCAAAGAGGCTTCCGCCTCCCGAAATCCCCTTATTGATAATCATGGACTGGCCCGACAAAGTGATCGTTGCACCTTGTTCAATAAATAAAAAGTCAATGGAGTTTACAGAATCACCGGCGTCAATATTAGGATAAGCAGGAATATCGGCAGGTATCAGGACTACCTGACCGGTAGTAGGCAAACTTCCTAAGCTCCAGTTGCCGGTATTAGACCAGTCAAAGGCATTCGACGGATTTCCACCTGCGTTGCCGGTCCATTTGTTAAATTGCGTGATGGTGACCGAAGCGGTATCAGCGATAGTTTGCCCGTTTATCGCAGCTGTTATAGTGGCCGTAGCCATGGCGATACCCGCGGTCAGGGTTGATGTGAATCTTCCGTTCGTGGATGCGCCGGAGGATAAACTCAGGCTTCCTGAGGTGGTTGAAAGGGTGATATTGTCTCCATCAGCGGTTAAGGCGTTGCCGAATTCATCTTTTAGTTGAACAGTGACGGCGGTATTGTCGACCCCATTATTTTGAAGAAAACTTTGAACTGGGGTGATTGTTGAAGTGATCGGACTCGCAGGGCCTGGGTTTACAGCAAAAGAATTACTGGTGCCTGTTTCAGAGGAAGCTGTCCGGCGGATATGAATGATGGTTGAAGAATCTGCCAAGGTTGTGGAAACGGGGTAAGAGGCTAAAATACCATTACTGAATGCCGCGGAAACCGGATCACCTGATGAGGGCAACCGGTTAAAGGCGATATTAACAGTGGCTTGGGGGCCGTCAAAACCGGTAACTACATTACCAAAAGCATCAAGGGCCGTAATCTTTATATCAAAAGAAACGCCGGCTTCTTGTTGCGGAATAAGGCCTCCCCCGGCCCGTTCAATCAAAAAAGCGGACAAAGGCCCGGAGGTAAATTCGATTGTTTGCTGAAGGTTTCCCTCTTTATTTTTTATAGTGTCGCCGTTTAAGATAGCCGTAATGTTCGTGGTTCCGGCATTAACAGGTGCTGTGAGTACGGTTGAATAAGTTCCATCTCCATGGTCTGTTGTCCCGGACAAGCTGCCTGCCCCGCTACTCGTTATCACTACATTATCACCCCCTGAAACCAGTTTATTACCATATTTGTCCACAAGCGTAACCGTTATGGTTGATGTACTGCTCCCGTTAGCAACGATTGAACTGTCACTAACCGTAAAAAAAGAACGGTCGGCAAAAGCAGCGGCAGGCATAACTCTGAATGGATCACTGGTACCTGTGATTGTGTTTTCAGGTCCCGTGGCGGAGATGGTAATTTCACCCGCCGTAGTAACATTAACAGTATGAGTGGTTAGAACCCCGTTAACAAAATTGGCCGTACTGTCAGCACCTGTTAAAAGCTGGCCGGATGAACGTATCAATACTTTACCATTAAAAAGGGCGCGCCCCTGGTTACCGTCCAGTACTTCTCCCTGCCCGTCTATGGCTGTTATCTTGATATTGAATGAAGTTCCCGCTTCCGGAGGGTTAGGGCTATCTATCGCCCCGCCGTTTTCGGCTTCAATTACAAAATCAGTGAGGGTACCTGCGTCAGCGATAATAAAACTTTGACTTACTTCTGATGAATCCAGCATCGCACTTCCTGCCTTAAGGGAATAAGTGCCGGTTTTATTAAAAGACAAATTGCTGAATTTAGCCACTCCAAGGTTGTCTGAAGTAATGGTATTCCCGGAAATACTGGGCTGATCAGCTGTTGTGGAGGCTATGGTTAGATTAATCGAAATCCCGGATGTATCAACCTGATTGCCGAATTCATCAATAATTTGGATTTGAGGTGCGGGGGTCAAAGCAGCATTTCTTGCCCCGTTTGGCGGTTGTACCTTAAAGGTCAGGCCATCGGCTGTGGCATGATCGACTGAAATGGTGTTCGAAGTTACCTCGGCCAGCCCGGGGGCTGAAAAAGAAAGGTTAATATCACCGGTTATGGTGTAAGAAAGCTTGTTATTGGTAAAGTCAATCACACCAAAGCTGGCTTTAAGCGAAGTCTTGGTCATTTCACTTTGTAATGCACTGCTGTTTATTTTAACGGAGGCGGTAACCGTTGTGAAGCTATTATCGGTTACAATATTACCGAAGGCATCAAAGAGCGTAATAACAGGCTGTCGGCTAAAGAACCGGCCGGCAATGGCCGTATTGGCGGGTTGTGTTGTAATCGTCATTGAAGTGGCATCAGCGGGAGTTACAGTAACTGGTCCTGAAGGGATAGCGGTTAAACCGGCCGAATTGACACGGATATTCGCGGAACCGGTTTTAGTGGCATTAAAAACAACGCTGCTGCCTGAAGCAGATGAAAGTTCGCTTCCGCTTAGTCCGGATACATTCATCAAAGACCAAACTGAATTGTTTTCATTCCGCTTAAAATTGCCGAACTGGTCGAGCACATTAGCGTAAACGGTGATAGAATTTCCCGCTTCCAGTTCTTGAGCACCCACCAATTCGCCTGAACGGTCAGGGGCGTTTTCAACCTGTATTTTGGCATCAGCTCCGGGAGTCATTGAAAGAATTCCATAGTTCGTTGTCCCACCGGGGGCCGCGCTGCCTACGTTCCTTATTTCACCCGAAGCTAAGGGTGAACCTTGGGTAAGGCCAATTCTAAGCCCTTGAAAAGTTAATGTATGGGGATTGTTTTTTGGGGGTCCCACGCTGCTTCCTGTAACCTGAAATACAATCTCTGTGGCAGAACGGCTAACTAAAGTTGCTTGTATAGCTTGTTTTTTTGAGGATGTTATATTAATCGATGGAGCTGTTCCCCCGGTATCCCACCGAAAACCTGTTGGAGCAACAAGCCTGATTTCTCCTGATGTCAATTGTCCCGGTGCCGTTTCTTGAATGACGGGGCCGGTGAGGGGAACAAAAGTGCCGGTGGCAAAAGCATCGGCCGAAATATTCGTGCCGCCTGTTGCGGGGATGACGGTTTGGGCAAAAAGGCTGGCATGAACAAAAAACAAAGCTATTACAAAAAATGGAACACATACCTTTCTCACAGAAAATGATATAGAGATGCCCTTAGCCAAACGTTTTTTATTAAATAAAGCCGCGATTATAGAATTTGCATCAAATATAGAAAGTACAGCGGCTAAGGTTGAATTAGAATGTTTTAATAGCAGGTCCTGGAGTGATGCCTCACGGCACAACTCCTGCATCGCTAATGGTTTTTCAATCCAAGGGGCTTTTTCTTGCTGGTTAAAGCTTCTGGGTCTAAAAGTAAACCTTCTATTAGTGTTTAATTTTTTGTAAACCAGTTATTAATATGATATAAGTTTAGTATTTCCCCCTTGGAGAAGGGGGCGCAGGGGGATTGATAGGCTATTTTTTGTTATTTGGCACATAACTTTCTAATACTCTAATAACATTATCAAGATCATTCCTAACATCAGATTCTGAAAATCTAATGATTATATATCCCAATTCTATCAACCGTTCGTCTCTATCTTTATCTTCTTCAGTCTTAAAACGATGTGAATAGCCATCAACTTCAACAATTAATTTTAGTTTTCGACAAATAAAATCAGCAACATATTTATCTATGGGAAATTGTCTGTTGAATTGATAGCCGTAAAATTTTTTAGCTCTAAGAACCTCTGACCAAAGTATTTGTTCTCCGAGCGTACCATCTTTACGAAGTCTTCTTGCTAAATACTTGTGATTCTTGTTATAGTTAGATTTCATGCTTGTATTCATTGTGTAGGAAATCTTTAGGATAAGTAAATTTTACTTCGAATTCTGCCTCTTTTCAATCCCCCTAAATCCCCCTTCTCCAAGGGGGACTTTTCCTTGCTCGTTTCGATAAATAACTTAAGTTTCTCTAAAAGCCTTAGAAGTTATATCTTCCTTCTAATCATCAATCTTCAATATAAATCTTCAATCACAAATGAAAGGCATCATCCTGGCAGGGGGAACGGGCTCCCGTTTGTATCCGCTTACCAAAGTTACCAACAAGCACCTGCTGCCCATCGGCAATAAACCGATGATATATTACCCCATTGAAAAGCTGACCGATGCGGGCATTGATGAAATTTTGGTGGTAACAGGCACCGAGCATATGGGTGATGTCGTTAATTTATTAGGTTCAGGAAAAGATTTTGACTGCCGCTTCACTTATAAAGTGCAGGATGAAGCCGGAGGTATTGCCCAGGCACTGGGGCTGGCTGAAAATTTTGTGGGTGGTGAAAGCATGACCATCATTCTGGCCGATAATATTTTTGAAACTTCCCTGCAAAAAGCGCTGGAAGCTTATCCGGGTGAAGGGGCACAAATCTTGCTGAAAGAAGTGGATGACCCTGATCGCTTCGGTGTAGCGGAAGTTAAGGGGGATAGAATCATCGGAATTGAAGAAAAACCAGATCATCCTAAAAGCCGTCTGGCCGTAACGGGCGTTTATATGTATGATGCCAAAGTGTTCGATTACATTCGCGAGCTTGAACCCTCGGCGCGCGGGGAGCTTGAAATAACGGATGTTAATAATCGCTATATCTCGAAGGGGAATATGCGCTTTTCGGTGATGGACGGCTGGTGGACCGATGCCGGTACGCCCGAATCTTACAAACGGGCTAACAAATGGATTGGTGATTGAATTTTTAGCGGTTGAATATATTGGAAAATTACGTCAGCATATCTATGCAACTCCTCCCCGATAGCTTTCGGGGCAGGCTTTGCATCTCCCCTTGAAAAGGGGAGAAAAATCCCCTCCTTTTTAAGGAGGGGCCAGGATTGGTTTCTTTATGGTAAAAAAGGCTACATTAATAAATTTTTAACAATTACGACTGATGAAAATAGTATTACTTGGCGCATCAGGACAATTAGGGCAGGAATGGCAGCATTTTTTGAATGAAGAAAAGGCCGGTGATATTGACCTTCTTTCTTACAATTCATCGCAGCTTAACATCACCAAAGATGAAGAAGTCAGAGATGAATTGGAAAAACAGCAGCCCGATGCGGTGGTAAACTGTGCAGCTTTTACCCATGTGGACGGGGCGGAAGATCAACAAGAATTAGCCCGAAAAGTGAATGTTGAAGCGGCAGGAAATCTCGCAAGATTGAGTGATGAATTAGGCTTTAAATTGATTCATTACTCAACCGATTATGTATTCCCGGGTAAAAAGGAGGACCGGAAGGACTGGCCGGAAGGCTATCGGGAAAATCACCCTGCCGAGCCCATCAATTATTATGGACAAACGAAATGGGAGGGGGAGCAAGCGATTCGCAGTGCTACAGATAATTATTTAATTTTACGTGTTTCCTGGCTTTGCGGACAGTTTGGGAGCAATTTTGTGAAAACGATGCTCAGGCTCGGCAAAGAACGCGATAAATTACAAGTGGTGAATGATCAGTGGGGAAGTCCTTCGTTTGCCGAAAATGTGGTTGAGAATAGTTTTAATTTGATGAAAGCAGATCAAAGAGGTATTTATCACATCACCTCGAAAGGCTTGATAAGTTGGTATGATTTTGCCAGCGCCATTTTTTCGATGGGCGGGGTGAATGTTGATGTTGAGCCGGTGCCTTCAGAAGCATTCCCTACCAAGGCCAAACGTCCGCACTTTTCAAAGTTGAGTACGGCAAAAATAAAGGAGGTTCCGGGAAGCAAGATTGTTGGCTGGCAAGAAGGACTGAAGCATTTACTTGAGCAGTTGTTACACTAAGACGCACGAAGAAGCACAAAGCACCGCGAAGGTTTTCTCTGCGTAACTTTGTGCCTTCTTAGTGTACCTTTGTGCAATAACCGGAATTGATTTAGAGCAACCAAATTACTACGATTAGATAATCATGCAAATCACCCCTACAAATATACCTGATGTACTCCTCCTCAAACCTGAAGTATATCGCGATGAGCGGGGATTCTTTCTGGAAACGTATCGCGAAGAATGGTTGCATTCAAAAGGAGTGGATGTGTGCTTTGTGCAGGATAATCTCTCCAAATCGCAAAAAGGAACGGTCCGGGGTTTGCATTATCAAATTCGGCAGCCACAGGATAAGCTCCTGATGGTGATGCAGGGCAAAATCCTGGATGTAGCGGTAGATTTGCGGCGGGAGTCATCAACCTTCGGCGAACATACCGCTGTTGAACTTTCATCCAAAAACAAGCACCAGCTTTTCATCCCCAAAGGCTTTGCCCACGGCTTTTCGGTGCTTTCGGATGAAGCCCTCGTTTACTATAAGTGCAGCGATTACTATTTTCCACAAGGCGAACGCGGATTGCTCTGGAATGATACCGATCTGGCTATCAACTGGCAGGTTAACGATCCTGTCATTTCAGAAAAAGACCGGCAGCAGCCGCGGCTCAAAGAAATTTCAAATACAGACCTTTTTTGATGAAAAAACGAATGATGGTAACCGGCGGGGCGGGGTTTACCCCGTGGAATGGAGCTCAATTCCACAGGGCGAGTAGGTGGCAAACGAGAATACCAGCACTAAGCTATATTTAGCCGATATTTTTGATAACAACAGTAGGGGTTACCCCGTGAAATGATCGAAAATTTTTTATTATGGACTTTTATTATGTGTACATTTTAAAAAGTAAAACGGATGGGAATTGGTATACCGGTTATACAAAAAATTTACGATCACGGTTTGAGCAACATAATGCTGGTGAAGTAACTTCAACAAGGCATCGTACTCCCTTTCGGTTAATTTATTTTGAAGGTTGTATAAATCAATCAGATGCCCTTCGCAGAGAAAAGTATTTGAAAACTCATTATGGCAAGATGTTTGTTAAAAAGAGGCTCAAATCGTATTTCACAGGGCAAGAGGAACAGAATCACAACTAAAAAAGATTTTAAAATAATATGAAAATCATAGTTACTGGCGGAGCGGGGTTTATTGGCTCAAACTTGTTGCTCTATCTGCACGAAAAGTATCCCGAAAGTCAGTTTTTAAATATCGATAAGCTAAGCTATGCTTCGGATCTGCGCTATTTGGATGCCATTAAAAGCTCAAATCGCTATACCTTCAAAAAGCTTGATATTGTAGATCGCAATACCCTGCGAGATCTTATTCAAAATTATCGTCCCGAAGGCGTCTTTCATCTTGCCGCCGAATCGCACGTAGATAATTCGATTACAGGGCCGGAGCCGTTCATCAAGTCGAATGTACTGGGTACTTTTAATTTGCTGGAAGAATGCCGTCGCTTTTGGCAGGAGAACGATAGCTTCACCCAAAACCGGTTTCTTCACGTTTCAACGGATGAAGTGTACGGTTCGCTGGGTGATGAAGGAGCCTTCACCGAAAAAACGCCTTATGCTCCCAATTCACCCTATTCGGCATCTAAAGCAGGCAGTGATTTTATCGTTCGTTCTTATTTTCATACTTACGGTATGAATGTGGTTACTACTAATTGTTCTAATAATTTCGGGCCCCACCAGCATGATGAAAAACTCATCCCCACCGTGATTCGTACTGCGCTGAACCACGAGCCGATTCCGGTTTACGGCCAGGGACAGAATGTGCGCGACTGGCTGTATATTGAAGACCATTGTGCGGCCCTCGATCTGGTATTTCAAAAGGGCGGGGCGGGTGAAACCTACAACATCGGCGGTGAAAACGAGTGGAAGAATATTGATTTGGTGAAAAAAATCTGTGATGTTTTGAATGAAGAGGTTGACAACGCACCAAATTCTGATTTTAAAAGCCTTATAACTTTTGTAACTGATCGGCCCGGGCACGATTTTCGCTATGCTATTGATGCTGACAAGATCAAAAATGAGCTTGGCTGGCAACGAAAAGAATCATTCAAAGAGCGTCTTAGGGAAACTATAAACTGGTATATAGAAAGATATTGAAGTGCCTGAAAAAAAAGCCGAATGAAGGATGTAGGCAAACCACTTACGGCATCCTGCCCACTATGTGACATAAATTGACTGAGAGATGTTACACCCCCCACAGGAACTACTTTCTGCGTAATTGCTATAAGATTATACATGCTGACAAAAGTCAGTTAATTATAAATTTCTATTCAGATAAAAAAATCAAAGGTTAAAGATATGTTACAAAAAAATAAAATGTTATACGGACTTCTAATCCTGTTTGTCGGTTTTGCGATGTCTTTTAATACAGCCACCGCCCAAGTAACAGGGGAAGATATGGGACAACAGTCACAAAATGCCTTTAAAGGTAAAGTTGTTGATGCTTCAAACGGCCAGCCGGTTGCCGATGCAACGGTTAAGGTTCAGGGAAGTGATCAAGAAGTGACTACCGATGAAAACGGAATGTTTACCATAAGCCTGATGTCAGCCGGCCAAGGTATGGAACAAGGCGGACAACAAGGAAGCATGGGACAAAGTGGAGTTACTCTTGTTATTACCAAAGATGGTTATCAGGAACTCTCTAAAACTATTCAGCCTAAACAAACTGGACAAGAAGGTCAGCCAATGACTTTTGAACTTGAGCCTGCACAAGGCGGCGGACAGGGAGATTATTAGATTTAGTTGACTCTCATTAATTAGACAAGGCCGTTCCGATTCTTTCGGGACGGCCTTTTTTTATGGATGATATTTCCTCATCCGAATTCTGATTTTGTTCCGAAGGAATGCCTTTCGGCTAAGTCGGATGAATGATAAGATTTTAGTCCTGCTTCATTCATCGAATGACAAAACCAGTCATCCGATGAGGACTTTTCGCTTACTCATTTCCCTTAGGAACGAATGATTGGATGCCGGTAATTTCGCGCCCCAGAATTAAGCCGTGAATATCATAAGTTCCTTCGTAGGTATTTACCGATTCAAGGTTCATCACGTGGTGAATGATCCGGTAATCGCCGGTAACACCGTTTGCTCCGTGCATATCACGGGCAATACGAGCAATGTTGAGCGCTTTGCCGCAGTTATTACGTTTTGCAAGTGACGTCATTGAATGATGAGCGCGTCCTTCATCCTTCAGCTGACCCAGCCGCCAAGCCAGCAGTTGCATTTGGGTGATGTCGGTAAGCATGTTGGCCAGTTTGGTTTGCGGCAGCTGATTGGCTGCGATAGGATGGCCGAATTGCTTACGGTCCAGCACATATTGGCGTGCTCGTTGATAGCAAAATTCAGCAGCTCCCACCGATCCCCAGGCAATGCCGTAGCGCGCACTATTCAGACAAGTGAAGGGGCCTTTTAATCCCTTGATATCAGGGAATACATTTTCATCGGGTACAAAAACGTCCTCAAAAACCAGCTCGCCCGTTGATGATGCCCGGAGTGACATTTTATACTTGGTGGCCGGCGCGCTGAAGCCATCCATCCCTTTTTCAACCAAAAAGCCGCGAATGACGCCTTCGTCATTTTTATTTTCTTTGGCTTTGGCCCACACCACTGCAACATCGGCGATGGGTGAATTGGTAATCCACATTTTAGCACCGTTGAGTGTCCACCCGCCGTCGGTTTTGACAGCGGTGGTAACCATCGAGCCGGGATCTGAACCGTGATCAGGCTCGGTTAACCCAAAGCAGCCGATGAGTTCACCTTTGGCCAGTTTGGGCAGAAATCGTTCTTTTTGCTCTTCGGTCCCGAATACCGAAATAGGGTACATCACCAATGATGACTGTACCGACATAAACGACCGGTAGCCGGAATCCACCCGTTCTACTTCCCGGGCAATGAGTCCATAGGCCGTTTGGCTGGCTCCCGATCCGCCATATTTGGGATCAATAACCGCTCCGAGCAGTCCTAAATCACCCATTTCTTTAGCTATATCCTGGTCAAAATATTCCTCCTGGTTTCCCTTCAAAGCGCGTGGCTCTAACTTGCTCTGCGCATAGTCACGGGCCGTTTCCATGATCATGCGATCATCTTCATTCAAATCAGATTCAAAGAGAAAAGCGTCGTCAATATTAAAATTTTGGCTGGACATAGAAATTTTTAAGGATTAAAAATGGGCTAATAAGGTAATGAGTAAAGTATTAAGTAGAAAGCCGGGAACCGCAGAATATCGAACAAGGAGTTCCGAATTAAGAAGTAAACTTCGACATTCAATATTCCTTGTTCATCGGTTCGATATTCTCTCAGCCCCAAAATTCCTTCTTCAGCTCACGTGCGATGATCATTCGTTGCACTTCGGAGGTCACTTCGCCGATCGTCATCAGTTTAGCATCTCGCAAGAAACGTTCCACATGATATTCTTTGATATAGCCGTAACCGCCGTGAATTTGAACAGCTTCATCAGCGGCACGGACGGACAGTTCAGAAGCAAAAAGTTTACCCATCGAAGCTTCTTTGGTATATGGTTTGCCCTGATCTTTAAGGGCCGCGGCGCGATGAACCAGAAAACGGGCGGCATCAATCTCGGTAGCCATATTGGCCAATTTATTTTCAATAGTTTGGAAATCACCGATGGGTGAACCGAACTGCTTTCGCTCGCCGGCATATTTCATCGATTCTTCCAGAGCGCCACGGGCAATACCCACCGAAAGTGCTCCGATGCCGATACGTCCGCCATCTAAAACTTTCATGGTGTCGATAAATCCTCGTCCTTCTTTACCCAGCAGGTTTTCTTCGGGTACTTCAACATTTTCGAAATAAACTTCCGTCGTATCACTGGAATTCATGCCCAGCTTTTCCATTTTGTTGCCGGACTCAACGCCATCCCAGTCAGCTTCAACAATAAATGTGCTGATCCCTTTAGTTCCTTTATCAGGATCCGTTTTAGCCAAGACCACATAAGTATCACCCACCGAACCCTGTGTGATAAAAATCTTGGAGCCGTTGAGAATCCATTTATCTCCTTTTTTAACAGCGGCGGTTTTCATTCCCGATGCATCGCTGCCCGATCCCGGCTCAGTGAGACACCAGGCACCTAAATGTTCACCCTTTGCCAGGGGCGTTAAATATTTTTCTTTTTGATCGTGGTTTCCTGCCAGGGCAATGTGTCCCGACGCGAGTGAAGTATGAGAAGCAACCGTAAGCGCCAGCGAAGCATCCCAACGGGCTATTTCTTCAATAGCCAGGCAAAAACTGATGTGGTCAACACCACCGCCGCCATATTGCTCGGGGTGAACAATGCCCATCAGGCCCTGATCGGCCAATTTCTCAATAATATCATAGGGAAATTGTTTTGAAGCGTCTCGTTCTTTGACATCCGGTGCCACATAGCGTTCAACAAAATCTTTAACACTATTTCGGATTAGTTGCTGCTCTTCAGAATAGTCGAAAGTCATTGGTTTATTAAGAAGGTCGGTTTGCATTTTATAACAGTTAAAAAGTTTAAAATTCTATTCTGTTAAAATAAAAAAAATTAGCTAAAGATGGCATTAGAAGTATTTATAAACGGAGTGAATTGGAACAAAAAGCTTTGGTGGAGATTAGAATAAACTCAACGCGTGAATCGGTTAGAATGAACCAACCTGTAAGCGTCCGTAGGACCTGACAGCGTTGGTTGCGATGACGCTGACAGGAATCGGAAACCCACTGATACGCTGTCAGGTCAATATTTTATTTCCAATTGTACAAAAGAAGAAATTAAAATGCGATTATTTAAGAAAGAAGTTCTTTTTACGATACTTTTCATATTGTTAGGGTTGACAGCGGCTAAACAGGCCGTTGCCCAAGAGCTGAAGGATGTTCACTCGAATTTATATGGAAGGGTGGTAGACGGTTCAACCATGCAATATTTAGCAGATGTTGAAGTTCGCATTCAGGGACTGGAAAGGGTCGCATCCACGGACGAAAAAGGACGGTTTGCTTTTGATAATGTGGAGCCGGGCTCTTATACGGTAGTGGTTCGGGTTCCGGGATTTAAAGAATGGATCAAAGAAGTGGATGTAGCGGATGAAGGCACGGAGCTTAAAATTGTGCTGGAAAGGAAAGAAGGAATCTAACTCAAAGCTGCTGTGAAGGAGTGTACTCCTGAATTTTGACGGATGACCGGCGACGGGTGTGTAAGCCGTCTTCCGTCATCAGTCAACTGTCGTTTTTATCCGTAATTCCAGGTGACGCCGCGGCCTATTTCAGGATCGGGGAAGTTCCAATCCACCGCGCCCTGGTCGCAGGCATACATGCAGGTCCCGCATTCAATGCAATCTTCAACCTGAAAATGAACTTTACCCTCATCATCCATGGTATAGCAATTCGCGGGACAAACATACGTGGTGCATTTATGCGGACAGGTGGAATTACAAATATCAGTGTCTACAATAATATGCGGTTTGATATCCGACTTCGCTTGGTTTCGATAGCTGACCAGCCCCAGCCGCTCGGGAAGATTCAATAGTTCCATGTCTTTTA
>DASSAY010000266.1:0-8366 GCA_035699185.1 Balneolaceae bacterium
GCCGGCGGAAGATGACGGGGGCGATGAGCAAAATGATGTACACGGCAGCAAAGGAGAGCTGAAAACTGACCGAAAATAGCGCGGCGGGATTGATGAGCAGAATGATGAGCGCGGCAACAGCCATCAAATTTTTAGAGTCGCGAATTTTGTGAAAGAGACGGCCGTACATTAAGAAACCGCCGGCCAGCGAGGCGCGCATGACGGAGGCCGAAAAGCCGGTAAGTCCGGCGTAAAAGAATAACAGCGCGATGAGAAGAACGAGGCCGATTTGCCTGCCATATTTTAATGCCCAGAAAAATGGGATGAGCAGCCAGAAAGGGGCCAGTAGAAAGCCCACATGGAGGCCCGAAACAGCCATGATGTGCGAAAGCCCGGCGCGCGAAAAAGCTGTTTTGGTTTCCCTGCCGAGCTCGTTTTTGTAACCGATAAGCAGAGCTTTGGCCAGCGGAGCTGTCTCTTCGCTAAAGTTGTTTTCAATGACATCCAGCACCTTTTGACGGAAGAATGTCCACCGCCAAACCGAGTGATTTTCTGTGATATTTAGGATATCATTGATTCCCGCCTGCGCGTAAATTCCTTTTGAAGCAAGGTAACTTTTGTAGTTGAATTCGTATGGATTCTGCTGCCTTTTTAAGGGATAGATCGGCGCTGTAAATTTCATCCGGTCGCCCAAATCCAGATTTTCGGGCAAAGCCAGATCACCGGGATTTAAAACGGCGCGAAGATTGAAGCTTTTCGGCCAGGGAACCGATTCAAAAAACATCGTATCAACCCGGACATCAATCTGAAAATTCCCTGAGGAAGATTGCTTGATTTCATAGACCTCACCCGAAAAAGTTAGCTCCTGCCAGGTGTATTTGTTGATCACCTGTACTTCAACCGGCACTTTTTGGTGGTTGAATATCGAATGCCACGCTCCGCCGAAAGCCATCACTCCAACCAAATAACCGGCAATAGCAAAATGATAGGCGCTGGTCTTTAGCGTCTTTTGATAAATGGCTTCACCCGAAAGATAAAGTATCGCGGAGAAGGCAAAGATGGCGATCCACAATGCTGGTAGGATATCGAACTGAAAATCCAAAATAATGCCTGCTGCAAAAAGCAGCGCCAGCCTTATGGCCGGGTACGAGGCGAAGGGGAAACGGTATGTTTTTCGGATGCTCACATAAGTAAGATCCATTGGCGGGCCAATCCTTACAAAAAAAATCAATCACCCCATATTTTTTCAAAAACTGGGTGAAATCTCATCCGTTAAGAAGGATTTGCCTATGCAGCTCAAGTTAAATTTTGTTTCAACCCAAAGGCAGCACTTTGAATTGGACATCTGCCTGCTTATAATGATTTCTTCAACCCAAACGAAAATATACAGAGATATGAAATTCAATAATATGATATGGGCATTGGTGGTGCTGCTTTTTGCGGGATGCGCTGCCAGTGAAAGTTCTGACATGGAACAGGATACCACAAAGAAAGAATGGGCGATTGTCATTCACGGCGGCGCAGGAGCGATCTCGAAAGATAAACCCGATTCCGTTAAGCAGGCTTATAAAGAGGATCTGGATGAAGCTCTTTCCATCGGTGAAGAAATTCTCGCAAATGGCGGGTCTGCCCTTGATGCTGTTGAAAGTGTGATTAATTATATGGAGAACAATCCGCGATTTAATGCCGGTAAAGGAGCGGTTTACACGCATGAAGGCCGGCATGAAATGGATGCGGCGATCATGATCGGTAATACGCGTCAGGCGGGAGCCATCACCGGAGTGACGACTGTCAAAAATCCCATCTCATTGGCTCGTAAGGTAATGGAAGAATCAAAACACGTGATGTTTGCGGGTGAAGGTGCCGAAGCTTTTGCCGACAAGGTGGACGTTGAGCGCGTACCAAACAGCTATTTTGATACCAAAGCTCGCTATGAATCATTACAGCGTGTGTTAGAAAGTGAAAAGAATGATGAGCAGGCAAGCTTGCATAGAAAAACCCACAATAAATACCGGTTTGGAACGGTAGGCTGTGTAGCGCTGGACAAAGACGGAATGCTGGTAGCGGGGACATCAACCGGCGGTATGACCAACAAAATGTTTGGCCGCGTGGGTGATGTGCCGATTATCGGGGCCGGAACGTATGCCAGCGATATGGTGGCTGTTTCAATGACCGGCTGGGGTGAAAAAATTATGCGCGCCGTATCGGGACATACCGTCAGCGCTTATATGAAATTTAAGCCGGCTACTCTGGAAGAAGCGGCTCATTACCTGCTTCAGGATGTGCTTAATCCCAATGAAGCGGGCATGATTGCCGTCGATAAATATGGAAATATGTTTATGGGCATGAACACGGTGGGCATGTATCGCGGAAAGTCGGATTCGGAAGGGAACCGCAAGATTGCAATCTGGTAGCAGTCAGAAAAGGTATAAGGGTATAGGGAAATAGGGTATAAGGTTTTTTGATTAGAATCAGAAGCCTTATACCTATATCTAATATCCCAAGAACCGCTCCCGCAAATCCTGAATATAAATACCAATACTATTCCGCAGTTCAAAAAGCTGTCCGTGAAAATAGTAATACTGCTTTTTACTGAGAAAACGGGTATTTTTCAGATCGCGCTGTAAAATGGTAAGCGCTTCATTGGCATAATGGAGTGCTTTTTTGGTGTAAGCGATATTGCCGCCGAGAAAATCAGGTTCAAAGCCGAAGGAATATCCTCCCGCAATTTTGGCGCCTATTTTTAGCACGTTGCCTACAAAATCGTTGTACTGGGCAAGATATTTCGGGTTGATGGTTTCGGCCCATTGTAAAATAACGGCTGCGAGTTCGCGGGAATCGTTATAGATGTCAAGCGTATCGATAGAGCCGTAATCCGACATGGTGAAATCATCGCTCAGCTCTTTCCAGTCTTCGCCTTCGTCGAAATCATCTTCATCATCGAACAGGAATTCTTCGTCTTCAAATTCATCAAAGAAAAAGTCGTCGAGCTCATCGTCATCCCACTCGTCAAAATCCTCATCATCGGGAAAATAAGCATCCTCAATTTGGAGTTCTTCTTCTATAAAAGCGTCAACGGCATCCAGTTCGTCCACATTATCCTGTAGCAGGGCAAGCCAGCGGGGGATATTTCCGGAAGGATCGGGAGTGATAAATTGCCGTAAATGAGCGCTCATTTTCTCGATTTCATTTAGGTGAGCTTCCCACTGGTACTCATCCCAAATGCCATCATTAAAATCATCCTTGAACATAACGTAATGATTTGTATAAAGGGAGTTAATAGTCGCTACTTCAATCTAACAAAAAAGTTCCGATTGAGACAACAACTTTGTTAGTAGTTAACGCTTTTTTAAGATAAATGGGTATAAAGAATTTTAGACATAAAGAAAAAAAGTTAAGTCATTCCGAGGAAGCTTGCGACGAGGAATCTCAAACGCAATAAGGTGATGATTTTTAATTAAAATAATAACTGTATCAACGTTTGAGATCCCTCACGAAAAAGCGCGTTCGGGATGACATAAAACCTACAGCCGCTCCAGCACGCCCATAATCACCTGCGTCATTTTGGGCTCGGCCTTTCCCGCAGCTTCCAGCACTTGCTCAATGTTCACAGGTTCCAGCGCATCGGGGAAACATTCATCGGTGATGACCGAAATGCCCATCACTTCCATGCCCATATGCACAGCAGCAATCACTTCGGGAACAGTACTCATGCCTACTACGTCGGCGCCGATCATTCTTAAAAAACGGTACTCGGCTTTGGTTTCCATGGTGGGGCCACTCAGTGCCAGATAAACCCCTTGGTGCATTCGGATTCCTTTATCCAGCGCTACACTTTCGGCAATTTCGAGGAGGCGCTCGGTGTACGGTTCACTCATATCGGGAAAACGCGGACCGAGTTCATCATCGTTAGGGCCAATCAGGGGATTATCGCCCAGCATATTGATGTGATCGTTGATGAGCATAATATCACCCCGCCTGTAATTGGGATTCATCCCCCCGCAGGCGTTGCTCACCATCAAGGTGCTGGCACTAAGTGCCTTTAAGAGACGGATGGGAAAGGCAATTTGCTGCATAGTATAGCCTTCGTAGTAGTGAAAACGTCCCTGCATAGCCACCACATTTTTGCCGCTGAGTGAACCGAAAAGCAGTCGTCCGGCATGACTTTCAACCGTGGAAACCGGAAAATGGGGGATATCGGCATAAGAAATAGTGTGCTTGATATCGATTTCATCCGCCAAGTGGCCGAGCCCCGTTCCGAGAATGATCAAATATTCGGGACGTTCATCAGTTTGATTCTGAATAAAGGCCAGCGCTTCATCTCGCTTTTGACGAAATGCTGATACGGTTTCTTTCGGCATGAATGCAGTTTTATAAAATTAAAATGGTAGGAAGAAAATAGGAAAAAAGATGGAAAGAAGTAGGGGAACGTTCCGTCGCAGAGCGAACGGAACGAGTAATTGTAAAGAGCTTAGGCACGAGCGAAGGACGCGAAATTTCGCGTGATTGAAGAATAAGGAAACGATTTTAGAAAAGGCTATACCTCGCAACTCGCAACCCGCAACTCGAACCCCTAATCAAGTTCATCAATAATATCATCCACATTTTCGGCGCCGGGGGAGAGTGGAGAATCATCATCGAAATCAGCGGGATTTTCGGCAATGAATTTTTTCTTTTGAGTTGAAGTATTATTCAGCTTATCCGAAACGGGATTATCATCTGCCGGAATGGTGAACAGCGCGGCTTCGTCTTCGGAAAACTGGTCCAGCGACTCCCGGGCGAGCGCAAGATAGGAACGAATGCCGCCGATAATTTCTTTGCGCCGGTCCAGCAGGCTGATGACGCTTTGCCGCACTTGCTGGCGCTGCTGGGTAGCTTCGCGAATAATGGATTGCGCCTCGATCTCAGCCTTTTCTATTTTATTGCGGGCTTCGTTGCGGGCACCCGAGAGCTTTTGTTCAGCCGAATTTTTGGCCGTTTGAAGGGTTTCATGAAGCGCCTCTTCCACCCTTTCGTAATGCTTTAGTTTTTCTTCAAGCGTTTCGATTTGCTTTTCCAGCTCACGGTTTTTAGCTACGAGATGTTCCCATTCATTAGAAATCAGGTTGAGGAAGGCTTGAACTTCGGCCTTGTCGTACCCACGCATCGACTTTTCAAATTTTTGCTGCTTTATTTCCAGTGCCGTTAATTTCATAACTATTGTACCTTTTTATCCAATTTGTAATGTTAACGAGCTACCCGCGTAACATATTCCGCAAATTATTATCGTCTGATTCCCTTTCTGCGGGTTCGGCATCTTCGATTTCAATACTTTTTGTGGTGATGTCGTCTTGCAAAGACTGATTTGATGAATCCAGCTGCCCACTCGGTTCATCCCCCGCGATGATTGCTTCCAGGTTCTGAAAGCGCCGCTCGCTGTCTTTTTTATGCTTCGAAAATGCGCGTGCTAACCGGTTAAAGGCTTCTTCATTAAAATTGTTGCTGTTGATTTTTGCTCTGATGAGTTTAAAAATATTTCCGAAAATAAATCCGGTTAATCCTAAACCACCGATCACAGCAACTAATCCAATTAACTCTTCCATTATTTGTTCCTCCGTTTATTTGCGATGTTTGAAATCTGCTCCGCTTTTCAAACTTGCGAATTACTCACGTAACATATTCCGTAGATTACTATCGTCTGTTTCTGAGTCCACCTTTTTCGGTTTCGCATCGATTTCTATACTTCTTGCAGTATCAATCTTTGATTGAGCGTTTGATTTTAGTTGTGCTTCCGGTTCATCACCCGCAATGATCGCTTCCAGATTTTCAATACGGCGTTCACTGTCTTTTTTATATTTACTAAAAGCCCTGGCCAGGCGGTTAAAGGCTTCTTCATTAAAATTATTTTTATTAATCTTTGTCCTGATAAGTTTAAAAATATTGCCAAAAATGAAGAAGGTAAATCCTATGCCGCCTGCAATAGCGATTACAGCAAATATAAATTCAAAATCAGTCATTATTTACTCCTCTGTTTGCTTGCAATGTTCGAGACCTGTTCGCTATTTTCTTGAGTGATGGATGGTTCCTCGTCAATCTCAATTTCTTCCATACCTTTGCCCGCGCCGGTTTTGAAGTCTTCCGGTTCACCCGCCGCAATAGCTTCCAGGTTTTCTATGCGCGTTTTTAATGAATTAACCAGCTTGCGCACATCACCCACTTCCTCTTCATTTTGACGGTTTTGTTCCATCATCTTCATCTTGTTCTTTTGATACTCTGTAATGAGGCCACCAATGATCGCAACAAGTGGAATGAGAACCCAAATCCATGACATGACTAATACCTGTTTTAGTTCGTAGTTGTATTGCTTATTGATTAGTCCAAATACGCAATGCGCTTCATGCAGTATTTAAATGTACTAAATCTTAGCGAAATTGAAAGGTATTATACCGTTAAATTGGCTTAATAGTTTCGTTCCCCGAAAATAGCACGTCCCACCCGCACCATCGTTGCGCCTTCTTCAATCGCAATTTCCAAATCATGGGTCATGCCCATCGAAAGATGCTCAAGGGTGATGTTTTCGCATTCCAAAGAGCGATGCTCGTCCCGCAGTTGGCGGAGCAGGCGAAATTCACCGCGCACGTCTTCGGGATCATCGGCAAAAGTGGCCATCCCCATGAGTCCACGAACGTGCACATAATCCAGCCCTTGCGCATATTTTAACAATTTTTTGAGCTTTTCCGGCTCGCAACCGCTCTTTTGGTCTTCATCGCTAATGTTGACCTGGATAAGCACATTAATCACCCGATCAAGCCGCGCGGCTCGTTTTTCAATTTCCCGAAGCGTTTTGATTTTGGGAACAGAGTCGATCCAGTCCACTCGTTCAACCATGTACTTTATTTTGTTGGTTTGGGGCGCGCCGATCATGTGCCAGCGGATTTCTTCTTTGTCGAAAGCCTCCATTTTGTCCTGCAATTCTTTGGCGCGATTTTCGCCAAAGTGAAGCTGTCCGCAACTAAAAGCTTCTTTGATATCATCCAGCGGCTTCATTTTGCTGACGGCAAGCAGCATCACTTCCTCAGAACTTCGTCCTGCGTTTTCGCAAGCTTTCTGAATACGTTTTTTAACGTTTTTAATATTTTGACAGATGTCTTCGGACATGAGAAATTTAAAATATTTAAGAGTATTCCTTTTTTCACCCCTAAATCCCCTAAAGGGGACTTACCCTGCCATTTTTAAAATTCAGTCATTACAGGAATTTTTAATGGTCTTACTTTCTTGAAGTAAGCTAAATTTTATGAACATCAAGAACAAAGTCCCCTTTAGGGGATTTAGGGGTAATCAAAAATAAGCTTTTATGAAAGTTATTAAAATGCTATTTTACGGGTCTGAATTAAAGGATAATCAAAGTTGGAAGATATAATACTGAGCATTTTTAAGTTCCGCGGCAGATTAAAGAAAGCTTGCACTAAAGGCTACAGGCCTGTAACCAAAAAGAACGGGGGCCAATAGCCGATATGACGAATCAAGTTCGGCATATTTCAACCTTCCTCCATCAGTGGGCACCACCCACTACCAAACTTGATTACGACAACGTGGGATTATTAGTCGGCGATCCCGAACAAGAAATTTCGCGCATCCTCACCTGCCTTGATATCACTCTCGATGTTGTTGATGAAGCTATCGCCAATAATTGCGGACTCATCGTTGCCCATCACCCGCTCATTTTTAAGAGTATCGACCGCATCAATCCTACCAACGAGCAGGGCAAAATTATTTTCAAGCTCATAAAAAATGATATTTCGCTCATCGCGGCGCACACCAATCTCGATGCCGCGCTGGATGGCGTTTCATTCGTGCTGGCCCAGCGACTGGGGCTCCAAAATCTGAAGTTTTTGGATAACAGCTACCATATCAGCCGCAAAATTGTATTGACCACCAATCATAAGGACAGCGAGTCTGTGCTGAAACTGCTGAATTATTATTCGGCCGAGGAAGCTCATTATTACAAGGTTGAAGGCAAAAAGGGTAAGCAGTTTACGTATGAAGCGATCATGGACCGGCATAATGTCTCCGATTTGAAAAAGGAGCTTAAGAAAAACGGTTTGCTTCACAGGGGCAGTTTTCAAGTGATGGAAGTTGCAAGTCCATCGAATAACGCCGGCATGGGCGTCATTGGATTTTACCGCGACAAAGGCCTCACTCAGCAACAGTTTTTAGAAGTAGTGTCCGACGCCCTGAATGTGAAAGCCGTTCGTTTTTCCGGCGCTGCCGAGCGCATTAAAAAAGTGGCTGTGTGCGGCGGAGCAGGCGTATCGCTGGCACCCAAAGCCATCAGTGAAGCAGCCCAGGCCTTTGTCACCGCCGATATTAAATACCACGATTATTTTACCGATACCGAAAACTTTTTA
>DASSAY010000267.1:0-7827 GCA_035699185.1 Balneolaceae bacterium
CAGTCGCTTTCATAGAAATTAATATCATCAACCACGGGGAAATCGTGAGCACGACAAAGCTCTTTGGCCTTCACCTTATCCATGCCCAGGGCTGAAGCAAAAACGCCGCTCCCGGCATAGGGAATATTATAGGTTTCGCAAGTGCCCTGAAAAGAACCGTTTTCACCTTCTGAGCCGTGAAAAGCGGGAATTACAGCGTGAACAGGGTAACTTTCAGCCGAACTGAAAAAGCCTTTCTTTTGGGTTTCAAGCAGTACCGCTTCACCCAAATCATTATGAGAAAAGGTACAATGAACGGTTTGTTGCTGAAGTGACTCCAACTCCTGATAATTTTCGAGCTCAAGCAGGGGCTTTCCGGTCAGCCACTGCCCCAGCTTGGTAATATAAAGCGGAATGATTTGAAATTCCGAATCCTCAAGCGAAGCAATAACCTGCATGGCCGACAAAACGGAAACTTCATGCTCGGGTGATACGCCGCCAAAGGCCACAACAATATTTTTGGTGATCATAAAATTTTCAAAACGTTTTATTTTTTGTAACCAATGATAAGAAAAGATCATCTAATATGTGATACGAACATGCACTGCATACACAATGTTTGATATAATAATTATTTAGAATTTAATACATAAAGTGGAGAGAAATGCGTTGTATCTCTAACTAATCCCTTTAGAGTTGAGGCACTTATGACAAGGTATTACAGCATCAAAGAGTATTTTCACTCATTCCTTAAGAAATCTTTTCCGATACAGCATTCTACTAATGGGCTTGATGTGCAAATGCCTGCTAAGTCAGATGGCCAGCCGTTTACCAAAAGAATTAAAATACTGATTGCAGATGATCATAAAGTAATCCGCGAAGGATTACGAAAGATCATTGAAGAAGATGAGGATTTAATAATTGCGGGTGAAGCTGCAAATGGTGATGAGGCTATTAAAATGGCACGCGCAACGAACCCAGATGTTATTATCATGGATGTTAGCATGCCGATTATGAATGGTATTCAGACAACCCGAAAGATCAGTTCAGAAATGCCATCAATCCGTATAATCGGTATATCGCTGTGGGGTTTTACAATGACAGGCAAGAGAATGAAAAGAGCCGGAGCTTCGGCTTATCTGAGAAAAGACAAGGTGTTTGAAACTTTATGTACAACCATTAAAGAAGTTGCAAAAGAAGGATTAAACATTGGTTAAAAAGTTCCCCGCAGAGCAACGGAACCAGACAAGGGTACTTTTCACTTTCCTCTTTCTACTTACTACTCATTCAACGCCAAATAATAAAGCTGCATCACCCGCAATTCATTATAATCAACTGATTTACCAAGATCTTCATAAACCGGCCTGAGAATATCCACACCCACCTTTTTCATGGACTTCATCACTTCATCACGCTTTCGATTGGAGAGTGATGACGCCGCGGCAATGCCCTCTGCCCGTAATTCATTACCTTCCTCAAGGTATGTTTTCAGATGCTTGAGGATGGTCACTTGCTTCACCCCATGCTCTTCGGCTAAATGATTGATGGACTGCCCGCTATTAAAAGCTTCCCCAATCCGGACATGCTTTTTACCCGATGATTTCTTTTTCTTCTTTTTTTGAAGGGACCGCTGCTGCTCTTCAATGTCATTTTCCCGGCAGTAATTTTTGATGATCTTAAGAAAATCCTTGCCGTACTTTTTCTGCTTCGCCGCGCCCACCCCATAAATAGAAATTAAATTCTCCTTCGACTGTGGAAAATAAAATGCCATTTCCATCAATGTGGTATCAGGAAAAATGGCGTAAGGCGGGATGGCCTGACTGTCGGCCAATTCCTTTCTTTTGGCTCGCAGCTGCTCGAACAGGTCTTTATCATACTGATTTTCAACATCCGAAGACGTACGGTTGATGGCTTCGGATCCGATGACGGTATCGGTTCGATCGAGCACGCCGAATACATTCTCTTGTCCCTTAAGCACCGCTTTTGCCTGGTCTTCCAGCATCAGCGAGCCGTGCGTTTCGTCGCGTTTTAAATAGCCCTGGCGTACCAGCATGCGCCCGAGCAAAATCCATTGTTCTTTCGACCACTCCTGGCCGATGTCGTAGGTTGAAAGTTCATCATGCCCGTTTTCAAGCACCTTTTTCGATTTGGAGCCACGCAGAACATCGGCAATATAATAGGCGCCGTAGGTTTGATCAGTCCGTGCCACACAGGATAGAAATTTTTGTGCCTGTACCGTCAAATCATCCACTTCCGCATCAACCGAAAGGCAATTATCGCACATTCCGCATTCATCATTCGGATAAGTTTCCCCGAAATACTCCATGAGCGGAATACGGCGGCAATCGGTGGTTTCAAGGAACTCCATCAAATCCCTGAGGTGCTTTTCCGCCACCTCTTTTTCTTTGCCTTCTTTCTGGTTGATGAAGTATTGGATTTTCTGTTTGTCCGATCGGCTATAAAGCATCAGGCAGTCCGAACGCAATCCGTCTCGCCCTGCCCGGCCAATCTGCTGGTAATACGATTCAATATTGCTGGGCATATCAAAATGAATAACAAAGCGTACATTCGGTTTATCGATGCCCATACCGAAAGCAATGGTAGCTACGATGATGGAGACATCATCACGGATAAAGGCTTCCTGATTTCGGGAGCGCACCTGCTTCGAAAGTCCCGCATGATAGGGCTTAACCGAATGGCCTTCTTTCTTTAATTCCATGTACACTTCTTCAACCTGTCGACGGGAGAAACAGTAAATGATGCCTGATTGCTTTTTGCGGGTGTACAGAAAGTCCAGCGTTTGGTCGAGTGGATTATCTTTATCAGCTACTTTCAGGAATAGGTTTTTGCGATCAAAACTGGCTAAAAAGGTTTCAGAATCATCAAGCCCAAGAATACTTTTGATATCTTTTCGAACCCGGGGCGTAGCGGTGGCCGTGAGCGCCAGGCAGGTGGCTTCGGGAAAATCTTTGCGAACCTCGGTAAGCTGCCGGTAATCAGGACGAAAATCGTGCCCCCATTCCGAGATACAATGCGCTTCATCAATGGTAAAAAGGTCCACTTGTTGATTTTCCAGCAGATTGCGGGTTTTTGGCATCATCAGCGTTTCGGGAGCCAGATACAGCAACTTTATATTTCCGCGCTTCAGTTTGGCTACATTCAGCTGGTATTCATCGGGAGAAAGCGAGCTGTTCAAATAAATAGCCGGTATATCATACTGGTTGAGCTGCTCAACCTGGTCCTTCATGAGCGAAATGAGCGGCGAAACCACGATCGTCAACCCGTCAAAAATCAGTGCCGGAATTTGATAGCAGAGCGATTTACCTCCGCCCGTTGGCATGATAGCCAGCGCATCCTTTTTATTTAAAACCTGAGAAATTACCTCTTCCTGAAGCGGACGAAAGTCCTCGTATCCAAAAACGTTATTTAATTTGTTCTTTGCTTCCTTGATCATTGATCGCTGATTAATTTGATTTGTATGATTACACAGATTTTAAGTCTGAAAACGCTAATTCTTTTTCAAAAGTGAATCAACGAAATCAGCTTAATCACTTAATCTGTGATTTTGCTGTTAATGAATCGCTTAAACTTAAGGCTGTTTTCACCGAAGTTTAGGAGTAAACCTATTTCCAGCTGATAGGCCTTTAGATAATTTAAAACTTGATTAAAATGAGTTTCATTAATTTCTGATACAGCTTTTAGTTCAACTAAAACTTTATCTTCTATTAAAAAATCAACTCTTCTTTTGCCGACCGGCTTACCTTTATAAAATAAAGGGGTTGAATATTCCCGCTCATAACTAATATTTTGTTCTTGAAATTCAATGGCCAAGCTCCGCTGGTAAATAACTTCTGGAAAACCATTACCAAGTGCTGAATGAACTTTCATCGCACTCCCAATTACAGCCCCTGTAATATCGCTGTACTTATAACCCATAATCGCTGATTTAGTTGATTAATCAGATGAAACTGATTTCTGTTTATAAGTAAGACCCATTAAAAGGCAAATCCTTACAAAAAAAGTTAAAAAATCAGCGAGATCTGGTAAATCAGCTTAATCCGCGATCCTATTTGGATAAGTACAGGCTCTTAAACTCGAACGGTTTTTTGAAGTGTTCATCATTAAAATCATCCATAAAGTAGATGGTTTCGCCGGTGGATTTCATCTCGGGCCCCAGCTCTTTCTTGACCTCAGGGAATTTATCAAATGGGAAAATAGGCTCTTTGACGGCCCATCTCGTAAGGGTTGATGTCAGCTCTTTTTTACTGAAATCTTTTAATTTGGCTCCGAGCATCACTTTCACGGCGATTTGCGCTTCCGAACGTCCCGTAGCTTTGGCCAAAAATGGAATCGTTCGGGTAGAACGCGGATTCGCCTCAAGCACATAAACCTTTTCATCTTTCACGGCATATTGCACATTCAGAAAGCCCTGGATGCCCATATTTTCTGCAATCCGTTCCTGGTATTCGCGGATTTTTTCCAGAACTGCATCACTAAGCGAATAAGAAGGCAAAACAGCTGTTGAATCACCTGAATGAACGCCCGCCGGTTCGATGTGTTGCATGATGCCTGAAATATGTAAATCTTCACCGTCGTAAACGGCATCCACATCAACCTCAACCGCGTCTTCCAGAAACTTGTCGATGAGAAAAGCATTTTCGGGATGCGTTGCCATCACCCGTTCAGTATAAAATTTCAACTCTTCTTCTTTCACAGCGATACGCATGCCCTGTCCGCCGAGCACATAACTGGGACGAATTAACACGGGATAACCGATGCGATTTGCGATTTCTACCGCGCCTTTTACATCACTCGCCGTGCCATATTGCGGGAATGGGATGTCGAGTTTTTCCAGGAATTCAGAAAAAGAGCCGCGGTCTTCGGCAAAATTGATCATTTCAAACTCGGTACCGAAAATCTTGATTCCTGCATCCACAAAACGCTTGCCGAGCTTGAGTGCCGTTTGTCCGCCGACCTGTAAAATCACACCTTCGGGCTGCTCGTACTCATAAATATCCAGCACGCGTTCCCAGAAAACAGGCTCGAAATAGAGCTTATCGGCAATATCAAAGTCGGTAGAAACTGTTTCAGGATTACAATTTACCATTATCGCTTCATAGCCCATTTCCTGAGCAGCCATTACGGCATGAACGCAAGAATAATCAAACTCAATCCCCTGCCCGATGCGGTTCGGGCCGCTGCCGAGAATCAACACTTTTTTCTTATCAGAGACTTCGCTTTCGTTTTCTCCTTCATAGGCCGAATAAAAGTAAGGAGTCTCAGCGGGGAATTCGGCGGCACAGGTATCAACTACTTTGAATGACGGCTTGAGGCCAAGTTCTTTGCGCCGCTCGCGGACTTCATCTTCACTCACTTTGCCATTGCTCTGGCTGAGCATCCAGGAAATTTGCTGGTCCGAAAACCCGGCCTGCTTTAGCTCCCTGAAATCATCTTTGGTGATGCCTTGCAATGTTTGCCCCTCCGTTCGGTTTTCCAGGGAAACCATATAACGGATTTGCTGCAAAAACCAGGGATCAACTTTAGTAATGTCCGCGATTTCTTCAACCGAAGCGCCTAATTTAAAAGCATTTCTGATATTGAGCATGCGATCCCAGTATGGCTTTTCGAGCCTTTCGCGCACTGCTTTGCGATCCAGTTCTTCGTATCCATCTGCGCCAAGCCCGGCGCGACCGATTTCGAGTGACTGCCAGGCTTTGTTCAGTGCTTCCGGGAAATTTCGTCCGATAGACATCGCCTCGCCCACGGCTTTCATTTGGGTGGTCAGCTCTTCATCCACATTGGGGAATTTATCGAAATTGAAGCGCGGCGCCTTCACCACTACATAATCAATCGAAGGCTCAAAACAGGCCGAAGTATTTCCGGTGATGGGATTGGCCAGTTCATCAAGATTATAGCCGCAGGCCAGCTTGGTAGCTATTTTGGCGATGGGATAACCAGTCGCTTTCGAAGCCAGCGCAGAAGAACGGCTCACCCGTGGGTTGATTTCAATCGCCACATAACGGTCACTGCCCGGCTCTATGGCAAACTGTACGTTACAACCACCCGCAAAAGTCCCGATGGAACGCATCATTTTGATGGCCGCATCCCGCAGCATCTGGAATTGCTTATCAGTTAGCGTTTGTGAAGGCGCGACAGTCAC
Source organism: Balneolaceae bacterium (assembly GCA_035699185.1). Taxonomy (GTDB): domain Bacteria; phylum Bacteroidota; class Rhodothermia; order Balneolales; family Balneolaceae; genus Fodinibius. Next base: position 6,140 of record DASSAY010000267.1, read on the forward strand.
CGAATCACCGGTGTGAACGCCCATGGGATCGATATTTTCGACGGTACAAATGATGACAACATTGTCGTTTTCATCACGCAGCAGTTCGAGCTCATATTCTTTCCATCCGAAAATAGATTCCTCAATCAGCACCCGGTGTACGGGACTCATTTCAAGTCCGCGCATTACTTTTCGTTCGAATTCGTCTTCATTCCAGACAATTCCGCCGCCGGCCCCACCCATGGTGAAGGAAGGACGAATCACAATCGGCAAACCACCCAGTTCTTCGGTAATTTCTTTGGCTTCGAGCACCGATTCGGCCGCCCTACTCCGGCATTGGGGAATGTCGATTTTATCCATCAAATCGCGGAACTGCTGGCGGTCTTCGGTGATATCAACAGCGGCAATATCAACGCCGATAATTTGAATATCATGCTCCTTCCAGTAGCCTTCCTGCTGAAGGTTTCGTGCAAGATTCAATCCCGTTTGCCCGCCCATGGTTGGCAGCACGGCATCAGGATGTTCTTTTTCGACAATTTCTTTGATGGATTCTTCGGTCAGCGGTTTTAAATAAATAGAATCGGCCATCATGGGATCCGTCATAATCGTAGCCGGATTCGAGTTGATGAGTACTACCTCATAGCCATCATCTTTTAAAGACCGGCAGGCCTGAGAGCCGGAATAGTCGAATTCGCAGGCTTGTCCAATTACGATTGGGCCGGAGCCGATGATAAGAATTTTATGTATATCGTCGCGTCGTGGCATTTTTAAAGTCTATTTTAATTCTAATAAAAAGCTAAAAGGGAGTTGTATTCCCGCTTTCGGTTTCGGGAGTGACCCGAAGGGATGCCAATGGCACAACTCCCTCACAGCATTTAATTTTAATCAGCGCTAATATGCTTCATCTGTTTAATCTGCGTTCCTTCTTTAATCATATCCATAAACCGATCGAAGAGATATCGTGAATCGTGCGGTCCCGGCGATGCTTCGGGGTGATATTGCACCGACATCCCCGGAAAGTTTTTGAACCGAAGTCCTTCAATCGTTTGATCATTCAGGTTGATATGGGTGATTTCAACTTTCGATTCGTCAATCGCGTCTTCATCAACCGCGAATCCGTGATTTTGGGTGGTGATTTCAACCAATCCCGTATCCATATTTTTTACCGGCTGATTTGCTCCCCGGTGTCCGACAAACATCTTTTTGGCAGGGATTCCTTCAGCCAGCGCCATCAGTTGATGTCCCAGGCAAATTCCGAAAACAGGCTTGCCGGTGCTGATTGCATATTTCACTACATCAAGCGCATATTTTCCGGTGGCATTGGGATCGCCCGGGCCGTTGCTGAAGAAAAATCCATCGGGATTCCATTTTTTCAGCTCCTCTTTAAAATCACCCTTGGCAGGGAAAATTCTGAGTGTACAGCCTCGTTTCACCAAGTTATCAACAATACTTTGTTTGATGCCGTAATCGAAAGCGGCCACTTTAAAAGGGCCATCGCTGTGAATGGTTTCCGGCTCTGTTCGGGTTACTTCGCCCGCCAGTTCAAGGCCTTCCATGTCATCCCAGCCCTGAGCTTTTTTGACCAGCGTTTCTTCATCCAGTTCTTCGGATGAAATCACCGCGTTCATCACCCCTTTTGAACGAATATGCCGAACCAGTTTGCGGGTATCAACGCCGCTAATGCCCACAATTCCATTTCGTTCAAGGTA
>DASSAY010000268.1:0-12897 GCA_035699185.1 Balneolaceae bacterium
TAATAGATTTAAAAAGCCGTCCGGAACCTTTTGAAAGAGAGCGGAAGGAGTTGTTATCCTTGCTGTCGGACGATCAAAATATTTTTATAACAGAGATTTTTGGTGGTTCCGAACGCGCTTTTGATAAAGCGGTAGAAAAAATTGTTACTTTTGATAACTGGCGCAGTGCCAGTAAATTTATTGAAAAAGGAGTGTTTAAACGTAATCACGTAAATATGTACTCTGAACCGGCAGTTAATTTTACCGATCGGTTGCAGACTTATTTTATAGAAAAGCAGAACCAAAATTAGTAAAAATATTTAATGGCTTCGGATAAAAAAACAGAACGACTGATAAATAAACGGAAAAGCGCTCAAAAAGGAGGCGGGGAAAAGCGAATAAAAAAGCAGCATGACAAAGGTAAACTCACGGCGCGCGAACGCATTGACCTGCTGCTTGATAAAAATTCATTCCAGGAAATTGACCCTTTTGTAGTTCATCGCAGCGATAAATTTGGTTTAGATGAAAAGAAGTTTGAAGGCGATGGTGTGGTAACAGGATATGGCAAAATTCACGGACGTCCTGTTTACATTTTTAGCCAGGATTTTACCGTTTTTGGCGGCTCTCTCTCCGAAACTCATGCCGAAAAAATCTGCAAAATAATGGATCTGGCCATGAAAAATGGCGTTCCGATCATCGGGCTAAATGATTCCGGCGGCGCGCGCATTCAGGAAGGCGTTTCCTCACTCGGGGGTTATGCCGAAGTTTTCTGGCGCAACAGTATGGCTTCGGGAGTGATTCCTCAGCTTTCAGCCGTGATGGGTCCCTGTGCCGGCGGAGCTGTTTATAGCCCGGCTTTGACCGATTTTATTTTCATGGTCAAAAACACCAGCTACATGTTTGTAACCGGCCCTAATGTGGTGAAGACCGTGACACACGAAGAAGTAACCTCGGAAGAATTAGGCGGGGCAAGCGCACACAGCACAAAATCGGGAGTGGCCCATTTTGCCGAAGAAAATGATGCCATTTGCCTGCAGGAAATGCGCAAAATATTGACTTATATCCCTCAAAACTGCGAAGAAAAACCGCCGCGGGCTGAACCAAAAGCACCGGATGCCGCTAAAGCCAAAAAGCTGGCCGATATTGTGCCCGATAATCCCAACAAACCTTATGATATTAAAGACGTTATCGGTGGGATTGTTGATAAAGATTCTTTTATGGAAGTCCACGAGCATTATGCCGGTAATATTGTGGTGGGATTCGCGCGTATCGATGGACGAAGCGTGGGCATTGTAGCCAATCAACCGCTGGCGCTCGCCGGTGTGCTCGATATTGATGCTTCACTAAAAGGCGCCCGCTTTGTTCGTTTTTGTGATGCGTTCAACATCCCGCTGGTTACTTTTGAAGACGTGCCCGGGTTCTTGCCCGGAACCGACCAGGAATGGGGTGGTATCATCAAGCATGGTGCAAAGCTATTATATGCTTTTTGTGAAGCGACCGTCCCTAAAATGACGGTCATCACCCGTAAAGCTTACGGCGGCGCTTATGATGTGATGAACTCCAAGCACATTCGCGCTGATTACAACGTTGCCTGGCCTACGGCAGAAATTGCCGTAATGGGCTCAAAAGGCGCGGTTGAAATCATCTTCCGTAAAGAAATTGCCGCGGCTGATGATCCTGAAGCTAAAGAGCAGGAGCTGATTGATTATTATAATGAAGAATTTGCTCATCCTTACAAAGCAGCGGAGCGGGGATTCATCGACAATGTGGTTTTGCCGGAAGAAACCCGTGAAAAACTCATCCATGTGCTCGAAATCAGTGAAAACAAGGTGGACAACGTGCCGCAGAAAAAACATGATAATCTACCGCTGTAGGATTAAGAATTAAAAGTTAAGAATGAAAAATTAGTTGCTGAATTAATCGTTAATTCTTTAGTAGAAGATGTTTTTTATTCTTAATTCATAATTTTTCATTTTTAATTAAAAATGGATCTGTTTAAAGAGGAAAAATCCTCCGGTATATCTAAAAAAGCCAAAGATTTTGTGAACCCTCACGAGCCGCTGGCAACGCGGATGCGTCCACGCTCGCTCCAAGAATTTGTGGGACAAGATCATATTGTGGGTGAAGGCAAAATGCTGCGGCGGATGATCGAATCGGGCGTGATTGGTTCGCTTATCTTTTATGGCCCTCCAAGTTCGGGTAAAACAACCTTGGCTCATGTCATTTCGCGGGAAATAAATGCTGAGTTTGTGATCTTAAATGCGGTTTTAGATGGCATTAAAGATTTGCGCAAGGTGGTTGACAAAGCGGAGAAAATCCAGCAAATGAACGGGCGAAAAACGATTTTGTTTGTGGATGAAATTCACCGCTGGAATAAGGCCCAGCAAGACGCTCTGCTGCCGCATCTTGAATCAGGAATTATCACGCTCATCGGCGCCACTACCGAAAATCCTTTCTATTCGCTGGTAAGTCCCTTGCTGTCGCGCTGCCAGCTTTTTGAGCTTTATGACCTCAATATTGATCATGTGCTTACGATGATCAACAGATCGCTTAAAGATGAAAAGCGGGGGCTTGGCAAAAAGAAGGTTGAGGTTACCGATAAAGCGAAGCATCACTTGGCAGATTATGCCGGTGGAGACATTCGTAACGCACTCAATGCGCTGGAAGTGGCGGTACTTTCCAGCGATGCGGATGAATCGGGAATGATTCATATTGATTTGGAGGTGGCCAAAGAATGTATCCAAAAACGGGGCGTGCGCTATGATGGCACCGGAGATGAGCATTATCATTTTGCTTCCGCATTCATCAAATCCATGCGCGGCTCGGATGTAGACGCGGCTTTGTACTGGATGGTGGCCATGCTGGAGGGGGGAGATGACCCTAATTTTTTATTTCGACGTATGCTCATTTTAGCCTCCGAAGATGTGGGTATGGCCGATCCTCATGCATTAACGGTTGTAAATTCGGCTCATGAAGCATTCACAAAATGCGGAATGCCAGAAGGATTTTACTTTTTAGCTCACGCCTGCATTTATCTGACACTGGCACCTAAAAGCAATAGTACAGGAACTATTTTTTCAGTCCACAGTGAAATTAAAAAGCAGGGGATAGGTTCAGTGCCATCTTATCTGAAAGATAAGACGGCCAATACCAAACAATCGCGCTATTTAGGCGTTGAAAATGCGTCGAAGGATTACGATTACCCGCACTCTCATAATCATCACTGGACGCTTCAGAGATATCTGCCTGAAGAAGTTGAAGGCAAAAGTTGGTATAAGCCCGGCAAAATAGGACGTGAAGGCAAACTCTGGGAGCGCCTTGAAAAGATTAAGGAAGCGTATAGAGAGAAGTAATTGTAACCAGGCGCTTCAATTACAATTCATAATTTCTTCTCAATGGAATGGTACCTTAATCAGCGATAAGATCATAAAAGAATATTTTTCATATCATTAGACAGCTAAAATGGTTGATATAAAAATTATCAGTGGCACCGATCGTCCCGATTCCAATGCTCTTCGTGTTTCTAAATATTTACAATCGAAATATGCACAGGAAGGTGTTGATGCGAGCATAATTGATTTGCAGAAGTTTCCCCTTGAGCAAGTAAAAGGGGGAAAGTACCACGATAATTTGCCCGTTGTTAATGGTTTTACGAATCCGGTGGTTATCGCTGACGGCCTGGTATTCGTTTGTCCCGAATATAACGGAGGATATCCCGGAATTTTGAAGCTGTTTATCGATTACCTGCCGTTTCCCGAAAGTTTAAATAAAAAACCTGTGGCTTTGATAGGCGAGGCAGATGGGTCTTTTGGTGCCATGCGTGCGGTTGAGCAGCTACAACAGGTTTTGAGCTACAGGAATGCTCATATCTTTCCCGAACGCCTTTTTATTCCTCGTGTAAATAAGAATTTTGATGAACAGGAAGGCATCAAAAATCCTTTTCAGCAACAGTTGCTGGAATCGCAGACTACTAATTTTATTGAGTTTGTATGTGATTTTAAAGAGAAGAAAGAAGGAATAGGGGTTTAAGGTTTTCGAATTAAAAAGGTAAGTCGGAAAAACAAATTTCATATTGCAGGACTAATTTTACCCTTATACCCTATACCTCAATTTCTTATACCAAAATCAACTCACCTTCAGCATATAGCCTACTCCGTGCAGCGTCACTAAAAACTTAGGATCATCAGGTTGAGATTCAATTTTAGAACGCAGTTTTGATACGTGTACATCCACTGTCCGTGTATTGGTGCTGAGCTCATACCGCCACACATTGTGCAGCAGGGCATCGCGCGAGACAGGCTCATTGGCATGAGCCAGAAGATACCGGATAAGCTCCACTTCTCGTGTAGTGAGCGGAATGTTATTACCGCTCGAATGCTCGGCCTCGGCACTTTTTAAATTTATATACACTGAACCCAGTTCCAGTTCATTAACCGGGGTTCTTTTTGAATATTTTTCTGAACGGCGCAGCCTTGCCTGAATACGAGCCAAAAGTTCTTTCACTCCAAAAGGCTTGGTCATATAGTCATCAGCGCCGATATTGAGGCCCGTCACTTTATCAATTTCCTGATCACGGGCGGTAAGAATGATGATGGGGAAGGTATAATTCATGCCCCGCACTTTCCGGCATACATCGTAGCCGCTCATTCCGGGCAACATGAGGTCGAGAATCATAAGGTCAGGATTTTCTTCTTTGACAACTTCGACTGCCCTGTTTCCATTCTTAGCTACAAAAACCATATAGCCTTCGTTTTCCAGGGTATCTTGAAGGGTAAAAACAAGACTTGGCTCGTCCTCAACAATAACAATTTTTTTAGCTTTATCTGACATATTTTTCCTTTTTAAATGGCTCAGAGATAATTTGAGATGATATACTGTGAATTTTTTGAAGAGATGCTTCGGTGCTTTCATTAAAAACAGGAAAGGCAACCGTAAAGATAGATCCTTTGCCGGGCGTACTTGCTACTTCAATACGGCCCTCGTTTAGTTCAACCAAATTTTTAACAATAGACAAACCTAATCCATGGCCTTTCGTTTGGGCAGTGAGCGAATCTTCAACCCGGTAGAATTTATCAAAAATATGCAGAATATCTTTTTGGGTCATTCCAATACCGTGGTCTTCTACTTGAAGAAGAACTTCACTTTTGTTGCTGCTTAAAGTAATTCCCAGATATTTTTCATGAGTGCTGTATTTAATCGCGTTTTCAACAAGATTGCTTGAAATCGTGTTAAAGCTGTCGATATCAACCATTACCATTTGTTCCGTCAGTGAAAGAGTGGTTTGAAGAAGAAAGCCTTTATTTTCGATATAGCTTTGATGATCCTCGATATAAGATTGAACTAAATCTTTAATATTTGCGACTTCAGGATCAATCAAAGCTTGCCCTGCATCAGCTTTGGCTATATCAAGCAGCTTTTTGATCATTCTGCGAAGACGAATGGCTTCTTTATAAATATGGGTGCCATAGCTCTTTAGCCGCTCGGGATTTTTTACCCGGCCATCGGCAAGATTTTCTCCCGCTGCCTGCATAACGGCTATGGGAGTTTTTAATTCGTGAGTGACATTGGCCAGAAAACCTGCCTGACGCTGAGCCAAGGCACGTTCCTGCCGTGCAGAGATAAACATAAACACAAGCGCTCCAAGCAGCAAAAGTACAGCTGTAGCAAGAACGATTAAATTTTTGACGAATGAAGCGTTGGATGCCGCTACAGCAGGAGCACCTGCGAAGGAAACTTCCAGTTGCCAGTAATCAAAAAAGTCGGGGAAATTTTGTACAAATTGAATCTTATCTCTTTGATACGTGCTGCTCGTATCGCTGCCGGCCAAAATGGTATCATGGGTCCAGTCGCGCAGCCAGACTGTCATTCCCGAATCGCCAAACTTTTCAACCAGTTTTTTAGGCAGGTAATATTCAATGAGAAAATGCTGATTGAACGGCATGGTTAAATAACCAAAGATGGAATGTTCAGGAGCATTGATAAGGGCTATGGAGATGCTGCGGTGTGCATCAAAAATGATTTTATTATTATACCGGTAGTGTTCCAGCAGTGATTTAACCTGAGTGCGTGCGATGCCCGTGCCATCGCAAACCACGGCAGGGTAGAAAGGGGCACGTACAAATTTATTTTTTCCGGCGTGATATTTTAAAATAGGAGCTTCGCTCTGGCAGACATTGGATCCGGAAGGAATAAAATAAATATCGGTATAAATGGCATCATCAGCTGCCTTTTTAAGTAATTCTTTAACATCATCGGTAAACTGGCCTGTTTTTTCAAAGTGGTTCTTTAGGCGTTCAATATCAACGGAGCCAAGGCCATAGTAAGGTTTATAAAACCGATAGCGGAGCCTGTCGGAAAACTCTGCAATTTGCAGCTTTTTATTTTTACGATCGGATGCAAGGGTATTTTCATGAAGGGCGTAAAGTGAATACACATTCATGCCGGTAAGCCCGAGAATAGCAAAAACTCCGGCAGCAAGTAAAATCCAGCGAAGTGATTCGTAACGTTTCATGAAAACAATGTTAAAACTATTTAATATTCAAATGTAAGAAAATTTTAGCAGTTACAAATTTTTTATGACGTTTTTTTATGCCTAAATGAGGCATAGTTTCGAAAGATGATTTACTTCTATTTTTATAAAATAAAAAGGGACACTTAACAAAATAAGTGTCCCTTTTTTTGAAATGAATTATGAAGCTTCTATTTCTGCCAGCTGTTGTTTTGGCGGTTGGCATCAGGATAATCTTGTTCAGGATCAATAACCACTTTGGTTACTGCTGAAGCGTTATCAATCGTAAGAATGGCTTGGGTAGCACCTTTCAGCCAGGTTTCAACCGGGATATGTTTAGTGATGGTTGAACCGTCAGCCAGAGTGATGGCTACCGTCGCCGGCATCGGAATCTGCCCGTGATCTTCAATCACAATTTGAGTAGTGTTTCCATTGTCTTTTACATTACCAACGGCTTGATCAAGCACCCAGGTTTCATAATACCAGCTTCTCCAGAACCAATCCAGGTTGCGGCCGCTGATGTCTTCGAAGGTGTTAAACATATCCCACGGATAGGGATGCTTGTATTGCCAGCGATCAAGGAAAGTATGATAAGCTTTTGTGAATGTTTCTTCACCCAAAAGGTGGCGAAGACTGGCAAGCATAGACGCCGGTTTAGGGTAAGATGCAACGCTGTAAGCAAATCCGTTGTAATGATAATCCGACCAGCGCATGATTGGCCCTTCAAAGTCGGTTCCCGCAATTTGCAGGTATCGTTGAAAGCTGCCTAAAACAGGATTCGTTTCCGGATAATAAGCTTTCATCGCCTGATCTTCGTTAAAAGTAGTTGTTCCTTCATCCATCCAGGCATAGCGCCGCTCGTTATTGCTAACTTGCATCGGCACCCACATATGAGCCAGCTCATGGGCAATTACACTGAATAAAGAGCTCGGGGGACGATTGTTATAGGCACCGATAATGGTCATCATGGGAAATTCCATTCCACCGCCGATAATTCCGGCACCTTCGACGGAAGTCATGTGAGGCCACGGGTAGCTTAATCCCGTAAAATCTGATAAAAATTCAATGGACTGAGCGGTGAACTTAGCACCGTGTTTCCAGTTAGGGGCTGTTGCGCGGTAGATTGAATTGATCGCGGCGTAATCTGCGCTGCCATCGTTATCAAGGTCGCCAACATTGGCACGGGTGGCATCCCAAAACGATTGCTTGGTTACGCTAAAGGCAAAATCGCGTACGTTATCGGCTGAAAAGTTCCAGGTAATAGTTCCGTCTTCGGTAGATTTGGTAACATGGCCAAAATCTTCTTTCGTAACCACATGCATTACAGAATCACTATGATGAGCTTTCTGCATCCGTTGATAAATTTCTTCTTGCAACACTTCTTTAGCGTTTTCAAGTATTCCGGTAGAAGTTACCAGCCATTGTTCCGGTACGGTAATATCAATATTATATTCTCCGAAGCCGTGGTAAAACTCCGCCGTTCCGGCAAAAGGATCGGTAAACCAGCCAATTACATCATCATAAACGCGCATGCGCGGATACCAGTAAGCGATATAGAAAAGATTGCCCTGGCTGTAGCCCATACGTCCGCCGGCACCTTGTTGTGGGACTTTAAACTGCCAGTCTAAGGCGATTTGGATCGAATCACCCGGCATTAGAGCCTCACCGGGGCGAAGAATCATCAATGTTCCGTTAACTGCGTATCCACTTTGATCCCGGCGTGATTGCAACACGCTGAGTTCTTCGCCGCCAATGGCCACTTTATTTAACTGGATGCCGCCGGTTACTTCTACGGCACCTGTTTCGGGCGTACCTTCAGCATGAAAATTCTGGGTGAGTCCCAGCAAGAGATTTCGGAGGGTATCGGGCGAATTGTTATAATAAGTGATAGTTCCTGAACCAATGACCATGGTATCGGCCGGAATCAGTTCAACATCAATATCATATCGACTCCATTGCTGCCAGTAGTTAGCCCCCGGCTTTCCCGACATGGTTCGGGTTCCTTGTTCTACCGCTTTAAAGAACCGGTCGGGGATATCAGTGTTAATGGGATTTGGAACGAGCCGGTTTAGCTCGGATGGAACAACATGACCTTCAGCCACAGTATCAGCCGTTTGTGCGGCTTGATCTGCTGTTTGCTGAGAAGTAGCACAGCCCGACAAAACGAAGGCCCCGGCAACGATTAAAGGAGTTAGTTTTTTGAGAATATTGGGTAGTGTTTGCATAAAATTAATAGTGTTATTTTTAGAGGAAATGTGAAAAACCTTAAGAATCGATAGCAAAATGTTTACTTATGGCCTTTTTTAGGTCATCATATTCGATAGGTTTAGTAAGATAATCGAGATAATTTGTTTTTTCGGCACGCTGTACATGGTATTGATCAGAATTGCCGGTAATATAGATGACGGGCACATCAGAAAATTTTCTGATTTCGGTCATCGCCTCAATACCGTCAATTTCGCCCTCCAGCGAAATATCCATGACAATAAGATCGGGATCAATTTTTTTCGCCACTTCTATGGCAGTCTTTCCATACACCAGCTCACCTTCGGTTTCAAAACCAAGCCGCTCAAGGTATCCTTCATATAAAAGATTGAGAATTAGGTCATCCTCAACAATAATAACTTTCTTCTTATCTTTAATCATACTTTTATTATCCATTTTCAATAAGATGTTTAAAATAGCAAAAACAATGTACAAGGCAATTTGTTTCTGCTATATAAATTGACTAATGCTAATTAGCGACAACCGGATGATTTATTTCTTATCTCAAACATGCCTTTTAATGTAAGAATAAAAACCAAATATACCGTAACAACAGCAAGGATTGAATTTTTTATCTTCTGGTGACTGATAAATCGCTTTTTCAACTAATGTATGAACGGCTGATTTTTGAAGCTTGTTAGAGAGAAAAAGAAATAGAATATTCATCATTAAATGAAAGAGAAATTATGTCTTTAGCAAAAAATATCGAAGTGATAGCCGAAGGTGAAACAATCGAACAGGCTTTTGAAAACGCAGTAAGCGAGGCCTCAGAAACGGTCAGTTCTATCAAGCAGGTATGGGCAGATAATATTCGGGCTGTTGTCGAAAATAACAAGATTACCTCATACCGCATTGATGCAAAAATCACCTTTGAAGTAAAGAAGAAGGCAAAATAGTGCGCTTAAAATAAACAGCTAAGCATCGATGAAATCATCACCAAGGGCTGTAGAATCACTGCTTATGGAAGCTTTTTTACCACCGGCAGATACTCTTGGCGCAACCGGCACTTTTAGTTCCACCGTGGTGCCTTCGCCCGGTTGAGATGCAATAGCTACTGACCCACCGAGGGCATCCAAACGATCAAGAACGCTGAATAAACCAAAACTTTCGGTTGACCTGCGGCGAACCACATCAACATTAAAACCTTTGCCTTCATCCTGCACAATCACTCTTAAAAAGCCCTTATCTTTTCGTATACGAACCAGCGCCTTATTGGTGCCGGCATATTTCACTATATTAAACAAGAGCTCACGAATAGACTCAAAAAGCAGCATTTTGATATCATCACTCAAAGAATAGTGAACCGTTTTTTTATCAATTTCGACATTGAGGCGATGCCGTTCTTGCATATCTTCGGCCAGCCATTCCAGTGCATGAGAAAGGCCTGCTTCAAAAAGGGCGGGAGGCCTTAATTTTGTGGTAAGATCGCGTGCTAAATGAATAGCCTGATCAAGAATTCTTTTAGCCTTATCGGCGCTTTCTGTATCTATATCGCTGTTATCCGAATGAATGAAGCCGATATGCATTTTGGCGCTGACCAATAACTGCTGAAGGTCATCATGAAGGATGGCGGCAAGTCGCTTTCGTTCTTGCTGCTTAGCTGAGGTGAGTTTAGCGGTTAAATCCCGAAGTTTTGCAGCGCGTTCCTGTAGCTCTGCAGTGCGTTCTGCAATGCGCTTTTCTAAGGTTTCTTCAATCTTTTTTTTGGCAGTAATATCACGGCTGGTACCCGCTATGGCCTCAACTTCTCCTTTCTTTCCAATCACCGGTACAAAAATATAATCGTAGATTCTGCGGCCGTATTCGGTATTGTTGAAAGGAACTTCACCCCGGACTATCTTTTTGGTTTTAACAACTTCTTGAAGTTCTTTATGATGCATTTCTATATGCCATGATTCATAACCCAATTCCGCTAAGCTCTTACCGAGAGCTTCATCCCGGCTTATTCCCCACATTTGTAAAGTGGCATCGTTAGCATAGATAAACTTAAAATCTAAATCGAAAATATAGGCGAGATCCGGGGTGTTCGACAAAATACTTTCGTACAGCCGCTCCCGTCGCTGTGATTCACTCTTGATTTTCCCCAAAATTTGCTGTGTTTCGTAAGGATGCTGCTGTCGGTTAAGAATGGTATCAATAATTTCTTCCAGTCTTCTCATACACAAAGAATAATGCGCCCAAATTAGAACTTTTTATCTTCCTTTCGCACAACGTAAGTCATCTGCCACTAAATGGAGTAATGGAGCAAACAACCTCTATTTACACAATTTTTTTGATTTATAAAACATGGTTCTGCCAAACAATGCTTTTTAATGTTTGTTAACACTATTCTAACGTGTTTACCCGATTAAAAACCCTCCTTAAGTCATCCCGAACGTATGCGAGGGATCTCAAACGTTGATACAGTTTTTGTCTCAATCCGAGCATCTGCCTTTATCACATTTGAGATCCCTCTTTCCCCAAAAACGGGTCATCGGGATGACATGGATCGAAAATAAGACTGTTTAAAATTCATTCTAATCGGTAAACGCGTTATTCTAAATCTTTTCACCGATAAGCTTAAGAAAGGCTTCTTGATCAATAACCGGTATCTTCAGTTTCTGCGCTTTTTCTAATTTACTACCGGGTGATTCTCCCGCTAAAACATAGTCCGTATTACTGCTTACCGATGAAGTGATTTTTCCTCCATGCTTTTCGATAAGTTCGGTGGCCTCTTTGCGCGTTAGAGAGGGCAGGCTTCCCGTTAATACAATTTTTTTACTTTCCAGTTTTTGTGAAGCCTGCTCTTTTTGCTCCATCTCAAAAGTGAGTCCGCGACTTCGTAATGAGGCAACAATCTGTTGATTTCGGGCCGTTTTGAAAAACTCGGTCACCGATTCGGCAATGCGCGGGCCAATGGCATTTATTCGGGTGATGGCTTCTTCATCCGCCTCCATAAGCGAATCCATGGTGCGAAAAGCGGTTGCCAAATCTCTTGCTACCGTTTTACCCACAAAGCGAATCCCTAAAGCATAAATAAGCCGGTTCAAGGGTTGTTTTTTACTATTTTCAATGGCATCCAGCAAATTTTGAGCACTTTTTTCCGCCATCCGCTCCAGCGGCAGCAAATCTTCTTTTTGGAGTTCGTATAAATCCGCATAAGTTTTGATGAGCCCCTGCGAAACAAGCTGGTCAACCACTGCTTCACCCAGGCCTTCAATATCCATCGCATCGCGCGAAGCAAAGTGGGCAATCCGGTGACGAATTTGCGGCGGACATTGCGTATTGATGCAGCGCCAGGCCACCTCCTCATCCAGTTTAACCAGCTTTTCGCCACAAGCGGGACAATCTTCCGGCATTTCAAACTTCGGTCCGCGATCTTCCCGCTCGGGATTGATCACGCTGATCACCTGGGGAATAATTTCACCGGCTTTTTCAATAATAACCTGGTCGTCTGCCCGAATATCTTTGCGATGAATTTCATCCTCGTTGTGCAGCGAAGCTCGTTTTACCGTTGTTCCCGCCAGCAGCACGGCTTGAAGTTCGGCTACCGGCGTAATCTTGCCCAGCCGTCCCACTTGCAGGGTGATGTTTTCAAGCTTGGTCGTTGCCTGTTCCGCCTCAAATTTATAAGAAATGGCCCATCGCGGAGCTTTAGATGTAGCGCCCAGCTGCTCGCGATATTTATCTTCATTTACTTTAATCACCACCCCGTCTGTCTCAAAAGAAAGGCCGGTGCGCAGCTTTTTAAATACTTCAATTTTTTCATGCACTTCATTAATATCGGCACATTTGTAGAAATATTTGCAGACCGGCAAGCCATAATCAGCTAAGAGCTGCATTTTTTGGTACTGGGTGATGGCCTGATCACTGCCTTCAAGAATTAAATCGAAACCGAAAAACCGGATGGGGCGGCGTGCCACTTCACGCGGGTCCTGCATTTTCAATGAACCGGCGGTAGAATTACGCGGATTGGCAAAAACCGGAAGTCCCTGCTCATCACGATATTCGTTCATTCGCACAAAAGCCTCCCGTTCCATGTAGGCTTCACCCCGTACTTCGGCGATTGGGGGGAAATCATCTTTCAAGCGAAGCGGTATATCTTTAATGGTTTTAAGGTTTCGGGTGATGTCGTCTCCGCGCCTGCCATTGCCGCGCGTGGCACC
>DASSAY010000269.1:0-3112 GCA_035699185.1 Balneolaceae bacterium
GTAATGGAAGCGTTGCGCGAAATTCAGGACTATCCTGATCCCATTTCCCGCAAACTTTCTGCAATGCTGGCTGAAAAAAATGGGGTGAAACCGGAGAGTATCGTGGTCGCCGCCGGCTCTGAAAGCATTATCGCTATTTTATGCCGCACTTTTTTCCTGAATAATGAAGAAGCCATTACTGCCGACGCTACTTTCGTCGGCTTTTTTGTTCAGGCCAATATTCGCGGCATTTCGATGAAGAAAATTCCCGTTACCGGCGATTATCGTTTTGATCTTGATGCCATGGCTGAAGCCATCACCCCGCGCACCAAGATGATTTATATTGCCAATCCCAATAATCCTACCGGTACTTACATCACCAAAACGGAATTTGAACGCTTCATGCAAAAAGTGCCTGATGATGTTTTAGTAGTGATGGATGAAGCCTATTACGAATTCGCCGAAGATGTGCCCGATTATCCGCACTCGCTGAATTATCGTTTTGATAACGTCATCACGCTTCGAACGTTTTCAAAAGCATACGGACTGGCAGGATTTCGAATTGGATATGCCATCGGGTCGGAGGAAATCATCGGCAATATGAAAAAGACGAAATTAACTTTTGAACCGACAACACCGGCCCAGGCAGCCGCGATTGCCGCATTAGGAGATTCCGAATTTTTGGAAAGGAGCCGTGAAGTTGTTGAGGCATCAAAAAAACGACTTTATGAATTTTTTGATGAACATCAGGTGAAGTATGTACCTTCTGTTTCTAATTCAGTGATGATGGCCTTGCCTGATGAACAGCAAGCTATTGATTTTACTCAAGCTATGCTGGAAAAAGGGGTGATTTTGCGTCGCATTAATGCTTTCGGGCTTCCAAATTGTGTCAGAATTACGGTGGGAAGGGAAAAAGAGATGGAGCACTTTGAGCGCAGTTTTGAAAAAGTGATGAACGTACAAGAATTTTAATAAGCAGATGTTTTAATCAATCTCTTAAGTCATCCCGAACGCGATTTTCCGTGAGGGATCTCAAACGTTGATACCATTTTTGCCTTAATTCCGGCATCGCCCTTTATTACATTTGAGATCCCTCTTCCCCAAAAAGCGGGTCATCGGGATGACATATAGGGAAAGCAGGTTTAATTGAAATTAGTTTTTATTGATAAATATCATTAACCACATAAAGATTTATGCCTTCAAAGAAACAAACGGAACAGGAAATTCCAGAAACGGTAGCGTCAATTGATTGGAAAAGGGTGGCTGAACTCATGCTTGCTTCCCGCGCAATGGATGATAAAGAGGAAAATGAACTGGTTCCGAATAAAGATGTTTTGTATCAATTTTCGGCACGGGGACATGAGCTCGGCCAGATTTTGCTTGGTTCGCAGCTCACTCACCAACATGATTCCGCCAGCGCTTATTACCGGTCACGCCCACTGATGCTTTCGTTGGGTTTGAGCCTGGAAGACGCGATGGCCGCGCCGATGGGTAAGTCGGGCGGTTACAGTGACGGCCGCGATATCGGTGTAGTTTGCAACAAGCCGGGCCTTGGCGGGCCTACTGTTTTGCCCATGGCCGGCGATGTCGGTTCGCAATATACTCCTGCAATCGGTTGGGCACAGGGTATTCAGTATCATCTGGAAACCCTGAATGAGGAAGAGTATGAAGGCGCTATCTCGGTAATTTTAGGTGGAGACGGATCCGTAGCCACCAATGGATTTTGGTCGGCTTTAACCATAGCCACTACCCAAAATTTGCCGGTGTTGTTTTTTATTGAAGATAACGGCTATGGAATTTCAGTACCGGGTGATGTACAAACGCCGGGCGGAAACATTGCTAAAAACCTATACTCCTTTAAGAATATCCGCATTTTTGATGGCGACGGAACCGACCCGGTTGAAGCGGCAGATTTAATCAACCAATCAGTGGATTATGTCCGCGGACAAAAAGGCCCGGCATTAATTCATTTAACCGTACCACGGCTTAACGGTCATTCCTATCAGGATAACCAAGCTTACAAACCCGAAGATCTCTTGGAAACCGAGCGGCAAAATGATCCGCTTCACTCGTTAAAATCGTTTTTAGTACCCGATGAAATTTCTAAAAAGGACTGGGGCGCACTTGAGAAAAAAGCTACGGGTGATGTTGATGAAGCCGCCGAAGCTGCCTTGTCTCGTCCCGCTCCCGATACCCAAAAAACCACCCGCTATGCTTTTTCTGAACAGAAAGAAGACGGAAGCCTTGATGCGCAATTAACAGGCGGACTGGCTCCGTCAGGACATAAATTTCCCGAAAGTTCTGAAACTTCCGAGCCCGAAAAACAGCGAGTTACCATTGTCGAAGCGGTTCGCAGAACGCTTGATTACGAGCTGGAAACGAACCCAAAAGTGATGGTTTTTGGTGAAGATGTGGCTGCCAAAGGCGGCGTTCATGCCGTGACCATGGGGTTAAAAACGAAGTACGGAGCATCCCGTGTTTTCGATACCAGTCTTTCCGAAGAAGGAATTATCGGCCGCGCAGTGGGTTTAGCCTACTCAGGATTGATGCCTGTTGCTGAAATTCAATTTAGAAAATATGCCGATCCCGCTACCGAACAGCTAAACAACTGTGGTACCATTCGATGGCGGACGGCCAATAAATTTGCGGCTCCCATTGTGGTGCGAATGCCGGGCGGATTCGCGAAGTGCGGAGATCCGTGGCACAGCCTTTGTAATGAAGTATTTTTTGCTCATGCTGTGGGCTGGCAGCTGGCTTTCCCCAGTAATGCGCAGGATGCCGTAGGTTTGCTGAGGTCGGCGATGCGAAGCAATAACCCCACTATTTTCTTCGAACACCGCAATCTGCTGGACGCAAAATATGCTCGTAAGCCTTATCCCGGTGATAAATTTATTGTTCCTTTTGGTAAAGCAAATAAATTACAGGAAGGCGATGATTTGACCATTGTAACCTGGGGAGCAATGTGTGAGCAGTGTGAAGATGCGGTCAATCAATCTGATATTTCGGCCGATATTTTAGATTTACGAACGATCATGCCGTGGGATAAAGAAGCGGTTTTGGAATCGATTCAAAAAACGAATCGCTGTTTGATTGTTCATGAAGATACCCAAACGGCGGGGTTCGGGGCGGAAAT
>DASSAY010000270.1:0-8243 GCA_035699185.1 Balneolaceae bacterium
ATTCCCCTATTTCGATGAATTTGGCGGCAATGTAATGGACGAGCAGATGAAAGGGCGGTCTGATCTCTTGCTTGGGCGAAAAACCTACGAAATATTTGCCTCATACTGGCCGGAACATGCCGATGGTTGGCCGGGCATCCACGAAGTAACCAAGTATGTAGCTTCACACGAACCCATGGATTTAAGCTGGGAGAACTCGATTCAATTGAAAGGTGATGTCGTGGAAGAAGTAAGAAAGCTGAAGAGGCAGAACGGTCCTGATCTGCAGGTACACGGTAGCGGAAACTTCATTCAAACATTTTTGAACCATGATTTGGTAGATGACCTCTGGCTCAAAATATTCCCGATCACGATTGGAAAGGGAAAGCGTCTGTTTGCTGAAGGCACCATTCCGGCGGCGTTTAAATTATTCGGGAGCCAGGTTTCACCGAGTGGGGTCATCTTCGCCAATTATGAGCGGGCCGGGGAGGTGAAGACGGGGTCTTTTTAAAGAAAATAAGGAGAAATAATTGTCGCTCTTATCAGTAGATAAAAAAATTAATCACTCTATATATTTTGAGAACTCGGCAAGTTTTATTCACGTATAATTAATCACTAATTTGGCTTGAGTGTAACTATTAATTCAAAAATGCAATCATTATGAAATCAGTAAACCCTTACATCGACTTTAACGGAAATGCTGAAGAAGCTTTCAAATTTTACCAAACAGTTTTTGGCGGTGAACTTCAGATTATTCGCTACAAAGATCTTGAAAATGATATGGGGTTGACCGGCGAAGAACTTAACCAAATCGGAAATGCAACTCTGCCACTGGTTGGCGGCACTCTGCTTTATGGCGGTGATGTCCCCGGATCATTCGGCCAGACAATAAAGGCCGGGAACCAATTACAAATTAATATTGAAGCCGAAAATACGGAAGAAGCAGAACGGCTGTTTAATGATTTATCGGACGGCGGTGAAGTTAAAATGCCATTGCAAAAAACCGAATGGGCCGAAAAGTTTGGTATGCTTTCCGACCGGTTTAATGTGCGATGGATGGTAATGTATAGCGGAGAATAACACTCATAAAAATTCAAACTCAATCAAAAGTCATCCAGTTGCAGTGGGTGGTGGGAAGCCGATGTTTCCGGTAGGTGAAAAACTGGAGCTGGAGTTTGTGGACAGCCGGACATTTCAGGGTAGCATGGTGCTTCTGCGGTACAAACCAAAAGGGAATTAGCTACAAATAAAAGAAGACTAATGAATTGAAACACTTTCTTGCCTATAAAAGACTATAATAACGTGTTGTGCGGTTGAAAGCATAACATTGACCTGACAGCGTGCCAATGGGTTTCTGGTTCCTGTCAGCGTCCCAGAAAACAACGCTGTCAGGTCCTTCGGACGCTTACAGGTTGTTTTTAAGTTTAACCGCACAACGCGTTATATAATACTAAAGAAATCATAAAAGCCATGAAAAAACTACATTTTACAGCCACCATTAAGGCTCCAAAAGTAGAAGTTTGGAATACGATGCTTGAAGACAAAACCTACCGCGAGTGGACCAGTGCTTTTCATGAAGGCTCCCACTACGAGGGAAGCTGGGAGGAAGGAAGTGAAATTCGCTTTCTTGATCCTGACGGTAACGGAATGGTATCTGTTATTGCCGAAAACCGTCCCTACGAATTTATCTCTGTGAAACATGTGGGCATCATAAATGATGGCGTTGAAGATACCGAAAGTGAGGAAGCCAAAAAGTGGGCGCCAGCCTTCGAAAGTTACAGTTTTGTGGAAAAGGAAGGAAAAACAACGGTATCTGTTGAAATGGATATCGAAGATGAGTATGAAGATATGTTCAATGAAATGTGGCCAAATGCGCTGCGAAAGTTGAAAGATCTATGCGAAAAATAGTAATCGAAAACCTTTAAACCACAAAAGCACGGAAATCATGTTTTAGTGTTTTTTGTGTTTCTGTGGTTACCCTTATAACTCTAAATTAATGGAAGCCATCATGACAAAAGAAAAATCTACTCCCAAACAAAAGATCACTCCAAATTTATGGTTTGATGACCAAGCTGAAGAAGCCGTGAATTTTTATACTTCCGTTTTTGAAAATTCAAATATCAAGAATACTACCCGTTATAACAAAGAGGCTGCGGCTGCTTCAGGCATCCCGGAAGGCACGGTAATGACCATGAGCTTTGAAATCGAAGGCTGCTCCTTCCTCGCGCTTAACGGTGGCCCGCATTTCAAAATAAACCCTTCGATCTCGTTTTTCTTGAATTTTGATCCTTCAAAAAACGAAAACGCCAGTGATAACCTCGAAGAAATTTGGAATAAATTAGCCGAAGGAGGCCAAGTGTTAATGGAACTTGGAGAATATCCGTTCAGCCCAAAATATGGGTGGGTACAAGATAAATATGGGGTATCCTGGCAGCTGATTCTGTCGAATCCTGATGGCGAAGATAGACCAAAAATTATTCCATCGTTGATGTTCGTGGGAAATCAGGCCGGGCGGGCGGAAGAAGCCATTTCTTTTTACAGAGATATATTTGATGATTCAGAAACGGGACTCATTGCCCGGTACGAAGCCGGCCAGGAACCGGATCAAGAAGGAACCATCATGTTTGCAGATTTCAAACTTGAGGATCAATGGTTTGCGGCTATGGACAGTGCCTACGACCATAAATTTGGTTTTAATGAAGGTATTTCATTCATCGTCCACTGCGAAGATCAGGACGAAGTGGATTACTTCTGGAATAAACTTTCCGCCATGCCCGAAGCCGAACAGTGTGGTTGGTTGAAGGATAAGTTCGGCATTTCGTGGCAGATTATTCCTGATGCATTGCCTGAATTGCTCGGTAACTCAAATACCGAAAAAGCAAAAAAAGCGATGGAAGCCATGCTTCAAATGAAGAAGATTGACATTGAGGGATTGAAGAAAGCAGCTGAATCTTGATAGCTGTCAGCTTTCAGCCATCAGGTGTGAGCAACGGCTGCTATAAATTTTCAAATTAACTTAACCAAGGAATAAAAATGCAAAAACTACGCGTCGAAAGTTTTTCTATATCCATTGATGGTTTCGGTGCCGGTTCGAATCAAAGTCTTGATAATCCTTTAGGGGTTGGTGGTAAAGATCTGCATGAGTGGTTCATGACAAAATGGATCAACCGACTTTTATGTTACTGAAAAGTTGTCTTTAGATTACCCATGACCGAAGATTATATATGACTGAAACGGACGCTGCCATTGTTATAAAAGGACTGAAAAAATCCTTCAAAAGCCTAAATGTCCTTGAGGGCATTGACTTATCGGTAAAGCGTGGAACGATGCTCGCACTTCTTGGTCCCAATGGTGCCGGTAAGACAACCATTGTTCGAATTCTAAGCACCCTCTTGAAACCTGACGAGGGTGAAGTTCGCGTGAATGGGTATAGCGTTGTAGAAAATGCGAAAGAAGTTCGAAGTGTCATCGGGCTCACAGGCCAATATGCAGCTGTAGATGAATTACTGACCGGCAGGAAAAATATCGAAATGATGGGGCAGCTTTATCACCTGAGCAAAGAAGACAGCAAGCGCCGTGCAAAAGAGCTGCTCATCCAGTTTGATTTGGCAGATGCGGCTGAACGAGCGGTAAAAAATTATTCCGGAGGAATGCGCAGACGGCTTGATCTGGCTGCAAGTCTTGTAGCTGTCCCCCCTGTCGTTTTCCTCGACGAACCCACCACGGGTCTCGATCCGCGCAGCAGACTTGCCATGTGGGATGTAATCGAACGGCTCATGGAAGAAGACGTCACTATTTTACTGACCACTCAATATCTCGAAGAAGCCGATAAGCTTGCCGATCGCATTGCTGTACTTGATCAGGGAAAGATCATTGCGGAAGGTACCGGAGACGAGTTGAAGGCGCGGGTAGGGTCTGAACGTATTGATTTGGTAGTTGCGCTGGAAGATGATTTTGAAAAAGCATTTAAGATTATAGCCGGTAACGGGAAAGGAATAAAGAGTTCTTTAGAAGAAAAAAGTATCAGTATTGCAACGGACAACAGTATGAGGACATTGAAAAAAGTGCTTGGCCTTTTATATGAAGCCGGCATTGAGCTCGATAATTTGTCAGTCCATAAACCGACCCTTGACGATGTCTTTTTACATCTTACCGGAAAGGAAGTGAGCGGAAATGGTCTGGGAAATTTAGATGGCGAAGACCTGAAAACCGAAAAAGTAAATAAAGGTTGAAAAATGCTCTTAGATTGTCATTTCGACTGGAGAGCAGTGGTTTTCTGCTCGAAACGGAGAAATTTCATCCTTTTTGAACTTGGCAAGTTGTTTATAACGGATGAGATTTCTCGGTTCCATCCCGAAAAAAACCATCGGGATTCCACTCGAAATGACAATCAGGATAATTGAAGTGTTTAATTTTTAACTGCTAAACGCATTAAAGAACCAAAATTGTAGTCATGAACGAAAATTCAGCAACAAGAACCCAAAAAATTAAAATCAAAGAGCACTCTCCCCTCTATTGGGCCCTTTCCGATACCTGGGTGCTTATTAAGCGTAGCCTGGAGCATATTTTCAGGAATACGGATCAGCTTCTCGGACTCACCATTGAACCGATCATGTTTTTGCTTCTTTTTCGTTATGTGTTTGGGGGAGCGATAGAAACCGGCGGAGTGGATTATGTAAATTTTCTTGTAGCGGGAATTCTTGTACAAATGGCGGCTTTTGGTGCCAACACAACGGCTATATCTGTTGCCACCGACATGAAACGGGGGATTATTGATCGATTTAAATCCCTTCCCATGGTAAGCTCTGCTGTGATGACCGGTCATGTAGTAGCTGACCTTGTACGGAATATTCTTTCATCAATCATTATGATTATCGCTGCTTTTTTCGTCGGCTTTCATCCCCAGGCCTCTGTGCAAGACTGGTTCGCTATCCTGGGAATCGTGCTTTTGTTTACCTTTGCGATCTCCTGGCTTTCAGCCATCATGGGGCTTCTCGCCAAAAGTGTTGAAGCCGTTCAGTGGATGGGCTTTCTCATTATCTTTCCACTTACTTTCGCTTCTGCTGCGTTTGTTCCTACCGACACCATGCCACGCGGACTGCGGATCTTCGCTGAAAATCAACCCGTCACCCATGTTATTGAAGCCATTCGCGCACTGATGATTGACGCTCCCACCGGAGATCACATCTGGCTTTCCATCGTCTGGCTTGTCGGAATTAGCATTATCGCCATACCTCTGGCAAGCTATCTTTTCCGCAACAAAGCAACGAAGTAGATGAATGTTTCAACTCAAATTAAATAGAGGTTTAACATGTAAAAAAATCCTTCCGCCTTTTTGGAAAATCCGGCGCTACCCCGTTTAATTTCGTAACTTTCAGTAATCATAAAAATGAAAATACCAGTTTTATGAAATACAAAGCATTCATTCCATTTTTATTCATAATCTTTTTAATAAATGAAGGCTTAATTGCACAGAATCGGGTTTCGGAATCGGAAACTATAACTAAAGCAACTCACCCCGGCAATCTTTATTACTCGCACACTGATACCACCGATTTGGATGTACCCAAAAAAGAATGGAAAAAGATTCTCCCTCCGCATGTTTACCATGTTGCATTTGAAGGCGGAACCGAAAGGCGCTACAGCGGTAAATATTGGGACTATAAAGGCATTGGCACCTATTACTGCGGTGTTTGTGGTAATAAGCTTTTTAAATCAACGGCCAAATTTGCCAGCATGTGTGGTTGGCCGAGTTTTTTCAAACCCGGCCGCGACAATGCTGTGATTTATAAACCTGATCATTCGCATGGCTTGAACCGTGTTGAAGTTATCTGCGGCCGTTGTGGTGCTCATCTGGGACATGTTTTTAAAGACGGACCGCCGCCAACCGGCTTGCGTTATTGCATCAATTCAGTCGTATTAGATTTTGTTCCCGATAAGCAATAATCTGAGAAGGTTTTGTTAATTCATTCGCTGAAAGACTATTATCAAAAACTATTAACACTCACCTAATGAAAAAAGAACAACTTCTTGAAATAGAAAAAGGATTTTGGTTTGAAGGAGCGGACTATTACAATACCCACATCACCGATGAAGCCGTTTTTGTCTTTCCCGGGATGCGACTCTCCAAAATGACGGCGTTGCGGGAGCAGATAACGCCCCGCGCTGGGACAAACTTGATTTAAGTGATGAACAAGTGGTCAAAATCACAAATGAGATTGTGGTACTCACGTATCATGCCGTCGGTCAACGCAAAGGAGAGGATCCGTAGGAAGGAAACATCACTACTTTGTATCGGCTGGAAAACGATGAACCAAAAATGGTCTTCCACCAGCATACTCCCGACCCTGAATAAACTGAAAGCTGATAGCCGACGGCTGACGGCCGAAAAACTAATCAAGAAATAATTAAGAATTATGGAAAAAGTAACATTAGACGCATACCTGTTTTTTAACGGGAACTGCCGTGATGCCATGGAATTTTATCAGCAAGTATTCGGAGGGGAGCTTGAGGTAAAAACCTACGGTGAGGTTGATGATAGTAGTTCCAAAGCAATGAAAGACAGAGTAATGCATGCCAACTTAACCGGTGGCGAAGTGAATCTCATGGCAAGCGACGGAATGGACTCCGATGAAATTGGCACCGGAAAAATAAGTCTGGCGCTGAGAGGCAGTGATGAAAAGAAACTCAGCAAAATATTTGATGATTTAAGCGCCAGCGGAAAGGTAGGTCACCCCCTCGAAAAGCAGTTTTGGGGTGATATATACGGCGACTTTACCGACAAATTTGATGTTTGCTGGATGGTGAGTATCAGCAATAACGCTTAATAGCGGCATTAATAAACAGCTTTTTGCTCAAAATACTGGGCGATGAGTGCTTTAATTTTAGCTAACAATAATAACTAACCCAAAGCCATGGCTACACAAATATTTGTCAACTTACCGGTAAAAGACTTAAAAAAGTCTATGGAATTCTTTTCTCAACTGGGATATGAATTCAATGAACAGTTTACAGATGAAACAGCCGCTTGTATGGTTATTTCGGATGAAATTTACGCCATGCTGCTTACCCATGCTAAGTTTAAAGAGTTTACCTCAAAAGAAATTGCCGACGCGGACAAAACCACCGAAGTGATGATCGCCCTCAGCGCGGACAGTAAGGATGAAGTAAATGAACTGGCAGACAAAGCCCTGCAGGCAGGCGGCAGCGAAGCCTACGATCCCCAGGACCTCGGCTTTATGTTCAGCAGGAGTTTTAATGATTTGGACGGACACATTTGGGAAGTGCTGTGGATGGATATGAACCAAGTACCGCAGGAATAAAACTAAAAAAGCTTTAGGAAACTTCACTGAGTTTCCTAAAGCTTCAAATACAGAGCGAATTTTAATTAGCCCTAAAAGTTAATCTCCTCAAACCTTTCCGGCAACAGATACATATCTTTGCCGAAGGGTTTAAGATCGCGACTGTCTTTGAATAGTTCTCCCTTAGATGAGGAGACAGATTGCAGCTTAGCAACCGGTTCGCCGGTAATCAGTTGTAGCGCTCTGGCTAAGAGCGGGTCACTGGGATCACCCATCGGGGGCAGGTTTTCATCCAGATAATCACCCTCTATTACAACATTAGCGCGCTCAGGTGTAAACCCATTCGGATAATCTTGCCCGTCAGCATTAACCAGTTTTACCACAATGGGCTGCATGGCAATTTTATGATTCGGATTCAGATTCTCTTTATTATTGTAATAAGGAGGCGAATCATAAACGGTTATAGAACCCACGTCTTTTCCCACCGTTTGTTCACCAACCTGGATAACTTCTATATACGGTTTCAATCCGTTGATTACCATTTCACTGGCAGAGGCTGTGCCCCAACCTGTCAGCACATATAAACGATTAAGCGAAAGTGTATTCATAGCAATATCGCCCCCCGCCTGATCGTCGACAGGAAGCTTGCTGAAAAAACTATACTCGCTGTTCAAGGCTGACCGCTTTTCACTGTAAGTAAATTTGGCAAAAACATCCGTGCTGTCATTACCTGAAATCATGCTGGCGAGTACGGAACAGGTTACGATAGCCCCTCCCCCGTTATACCGTAAATCAAGTATTAACTCGTCAATGCCTTGCGATAAAAGAGTGCCTACAGAATCGTTCAGGGCTTGGTGATAATTGGCGCGAAAAGCATTGAGCGCCAAATAACCTACTTGTTTTGAACCGGTGTCTATTACTTTAGCCATAAAAACCGGGTTTTCGTGAATTTCTACGGCCTGC
>DASSAY010000271.1:0-10037 GCA_035699185.1 Balneolaceae bacterium
GGAGCAACCCCATTTTGCTAATGTATATTGGGATAGCGCTCGAATCGTCATTGATGAATTTAGCACGATGTTTATCAATGCGCCTCAATATCCCAAAATTGCTAAACTTAAAAAGATCGTAGGCCTATCGCCATCATACCAAATTCCGACATGCGAAAGTTTAGGGCTAAAGCTCAAAGTTGAATCCGGAATGGATGAATTTTTATCCAAAGTGGAGTATCCGCCGGGGCTCAAGAATAAATCACTCTCGGGAAGTATTTCTTATTCTTTTGTAGTGAATGCTAATGGAAAGATAGAATCGTTTCAGTTAGCTTCCCGCCGAACATCGCTGGGCATTGAAGAAGCTTTTGAAGCCGTTTTTGATCAGTTACAGTTTCGTCCCCTTGCTGTTGAAAACCCACCGGCTAAAATTCGTTGTGAGGTTGAGTTTCCGATACGAAAATAGTTATATAAGTTTGGGTGATTCAGTATTGAAAATTATTTACTAAATACCGAAACATAAGGCTGTCAATCCCCCTGGCCCCCTTCTCTAAGGGGGAAATGAAACCTAAGCTAAAGCTCTATTTGCAGCTATAGTTTAAAAGTGTAGTTTTATAAAATTGATGAAAAAACCTATTTTAGGTTCAGAAATTTTAAGTTTGCAAGAAAAAGTCCCCCTTGGAGAAGGGGGATTTAGGGGGATTGAAAAGGCAGTCATCTTGGAAGAATTGGAAGAAGTAGATTAGATAGATACATTAGAGTAATTTCTTCATTACGGGCTCAGTCATGAAATCTCATTACAATAAAAATCACAAGGGCTTAGTAAGAAAACTTCGAAAAGACGGAACCCTTGGAGAACAAATACTTTGGACTGAAGTATTGCGAGCTAAAAAGTTTTATGGTTACCAGTTCAATCGACAATTTTCCATAGATCGCTATATTGTGGATTTCATTTGCCGCAAATTAAAAACTAATTATTGAGATTGATGGTTATTCACATCGCTTCAAAGAAGGTGAAGATAAAGATAGAGATAAACGATTGGTAAAATTAGGATATACAGTCATCCGATTCTCAGAACATGAAGTTAGAAATGATCTTGTTAATGTGATTCGAGTTTTGGAAAGTTACTTACCCAATACCGAAACATAAGGCTGTCAATCCCCCTGGCCCCCTTCTCCAAGGGGGAAATGAAACCTAAGCTAAAGCTCTATTTGCAGCTATAGTTTAAAAGTGTAGTTTTATAAAATTGATGAAAAACCTATTTTAGGTTCAGAAATTTTAAGTTTGCAAGAAAAAGTCCCCCTTTGGCGAAGGGCGCCGATGATTTAGGAGGATTGAAAAATAACAGGTGACTATAACTTTCCCGCAATAGCAAGCTGGTGAATAGAGCCTATATCTCGCTTCTTGAGCTCTTGTACCAGCCTTCGATTGATGTTTTTCACCAAGCCCGGGCCTTCGTAGATCAACCCGGTATAAAGTTGCAGAAGATCGGCACCGGCAAGCAGCATATTTAAAGCGGTTTCAAAAGAATCGATTCCGCCCACGCCGATAATCGGTTTTTGTCCGCTGGTGGCTTCGCTGATCCACTTGATAATTTGGATACTTTTGGCAGCAATGGGCGCTCCGCTCAATCCCCCACGACCCATTTTCTCGAGGATTTGCTCATCCATTTTCAAGCCATTTCGGGCTGAGGAAGTGTTACAGGCCACATAACCACTCACCCTGTTATTTTCGCAAATTTCGAGCAGCGGGAGAAGATTATCTTTGGTGAGGTCGGATGAAAATTTTACCGCGGTGGGAATTTGACGCGCGTCGTCTTTAATTTTAAGGGCAGTCAACAGTTCACCCAAAGCATCAGGATCTTCAAACGTTTTGCCTTCGGCGGTATTGGGACAAGAAATATTAATGGTGATATAATCTGCTACTTTTTTAGCCTCATTAAAGCTAAGTAAATAATCTTCAATGGCCGCATCACCCAGAATTTCAGGGTCATGGGTTTTAGCAATATTAACGCCCAACGGAATAGAAATTTTCTTATTTTTGAGCCGCTTAACGATAGTTTGAGCGCCGTCATTATTCAACCCCATTCGGTTGATCAGAGCCCTGTCGGCCGGCAACCGAAACATTCTGGGTTTGGGATTTCCCGCACTGGGGTTGCCTGTAATACTGCCAATTTCCACAAATCCAAAACCCAGCGCTTCCATGATTTCAGGAATTTCACCATTTTTATCAAATCCGGCGGCTAAACCAATGGGATTTCTGAAATCAAGTCCCCAAACTTGTTGTTTAAGTTTTGATGATTGAAAATTATAAATAGCACGGGCTGTTGATTTTAGAACAGCATTATTTGATGCGGCATGTGCAAAATGATGTGTTTTCTCATGAGCATCCTCAGCATCAAGCCGAAACAACAGTGGTTTTACTAACGATTTGTAGAACATAATCTTTTTTGCTGAATCATATCTTCGCAAAAGTAATGACCTTAGCATCAATAACGAAATTTTAACCTATGCCAATTACCAAAATGCGTTTTAATTCGATTGACGAAGTAGATCGCTTCCTTTCAAAAATCCCCAAATTCCAGACTGAAGGCGCTTTGGCAGCAAATTTTGATTTAAGCCGGTTCATAAAATTTTGTGAATTTTTGGGGAATCCGCAGCGAAATTTTCCTGTGATTCATGTAGCCGGCACGAACGGAAAGGGAAGCACCTGTCAGATTTTAGGCGGCGTTTTCCGGAGGGCAGGCTATAAAACAGCTGTTTATACATCACCTCATATTTTACATTTTAATGAACGCTTTAAGATTAACGGCACTGCCATTGCCGACGAAGACCTCATCCGTTTTTTTCAAAAATACGCAGACTATTTTAAAGATTTTCAGCTCACTTACTTTGAAATCAGCACTGTCATCGCTTTTTGGTGGTTCGCACAATCTGAAGTTGACCTGGCCGTTATAGAAGTAGGCTTAGGCGGACGTTTGGATGCAACGAATGTTGTTGATCCATTGTTGAGTGTAATAACCAGTGTCTCTTTTGATCACACAGAAATTTTAGGCGATAGCATCGAGGCAATAGCTCGCGAAAAGGCGGGTATCATTAAAGCAGGGCGTCCGGTGGCGATCGGTGAAATACCGGCTAAAGCGGCTGATGAAATTCATAAAATCGCGGAACAAAAAGGCAGTATTGTCCATACTATTGATAAGCCTGAATTCATCAAGCCGGGTGTTTATGAACTGCTTATTGAAGGCAAAAGGACGCTAATCAGAAGCAATTTGGCAACGCCTGTCCAAGCTAAAAATATTGCTTTAGCATGGCAGGTTGTAAGCTTGGTGAAAAATTCATTCCCTGTTTCAAAAGCGCAATTTATTGAAGCTTTGTATTCGGTTGATTTAGGGCCGGCACGATTCACAAAACTGACAGAAAATCAATCGTGGTATTTCGACGGCGCTCACAATCTTGAGGCCGTAAAAGCCATGAAGCAATCGGTTCAAACCGTTGGAGACGTCAGCGAGGCCACATTGGTATTGGCAATGATGAAAGACAAGCTAAAGCCCGATGTAATGAATGAATTTTCAGAATTCAAAAAAATCTATTATTATAACCTAAGTTTTGAAAGGGCAGCTGTTTTTGACGATATTAAACTCCAGCTGCCGCAAGCTAAGCCTTTTCCCTCCGATCAATTCCGACACTTTCTTAAAGATTTTGATTCGGAATTAGTAATTTTTGCAGGAAGTTTTTACTTTTACGCAACAATTCGGGAACGGGTCAAGAATTCTCTCTAAACCGTTAATTTCATATCTACCTCATTTACTTCCTTTTGATAGCGTAGATATTTCTCTTTCCAGCTTCATAGCTTTATAGAACCTTTTTTATTCATCGCAACTCATAGAATGTTTATAGAACAAGATTATTATGTCGGATTATCAAACCGATGACATTACTTTAGAAACAATTGATACCCTTTCCCGCAAAACCGTGAAAGAACTAAAAGAATTGGCGCGGGAACTGAGTTTAAGCTCTGTATCTACCCTCAGAAAACAAGAACTTATCGACCGTATCTCACAATCCGTAAGAGATAGGGCAAGAGCGCAAGACGAATATGGTAACAACCCTGATAACTCAATGAATAATAACGAACATACACAGCCGTATAATACCGGCCGGAGCCGGCGCAATGCCCGTTCCAATAACAATAATCGCGGCAAAAAAAAGAAAAAAAATGTGCACAGCGCTTTGCCCGAATCGGATGCGCCAACTTTAGCAGAGCGCCTTGCCGAAATTGAACCGGATTTAGGCCCTTACCTGATCAACGAAGGTACACTCGAGATTTTACCGGATGGCTATGGCTTTTTGAGATCGGTGAATTACAATTATAAGGCAAGTCCGGATGACATTTACGTTTCGCCCTCACAAATAAAGCGGTTTCGATTGAAGCAGGGCGACTGTGTGATCGGCATCATCCGTCCCCCCAAAGTGGGTGAGCGTTATTTTGCCCTGCTCCGGGTCGACGGAGTGAACGGAAAAGTGCCTCACGACATGGACAACCGCCAGGATTTTGAAGATCTGTTGCCCATTTATCCCGAGGAGCGGTTTAAACTGGAGCACCGACCAAGCGAATATACCACCCGGGTTGTTGACCTTTTCGCGCCTCTGGGCAAGGGACAGCGCGGGTTGATTGTAGCCCAGCCTAAAACGGGGAAAACGACCATTTTGCGTAACATTGCTAACGCGGTGAATGAGAATAATCCCGAAACCAAAGTGATTATTCTGTTGATTGATGAGCGCCCCGAGGAAGTAACCGAAATGGAGCGGACGGTTGAAAATGCCGAAGTGGTAGCATCCACCTTTGATGAGCGCCCCGAAAATCACATCGGCTTATCAGAAATCGTATTCGAAAAGGCAAAACGCCTGGTAGAAAGCGGCCACGATGTACTGCTGCTGATGGACTCCATTACGAGACTTGCCCGGGCGTATAACATTTGCCAGCCCACATCGGGACGAACAATGTCCGGCGGGGTTGATTCTGAAGCACTCAAAGCGCCGCGACAACTATTCAGTTCGGCCCGTAATATTGAAAACGGTGGAAGTCTCTCCATTTTAGCGACCACCCTTGTTCAAACCGGATCGCGCATGGATGATTTGATTTTCGAGGAATTCAAAGGCACCGGCAATATGGAAATTGTGCTGGATCGCAATTTATCCGAGCGCAGAATCTATCCTGCTATTGATATTTTCAAGAGCGGTACACGTCGCGAAGATCTTATCGTACCCGAATCGGAAAGAGAAAAAGTGGTGCTGCTGCGGCGCTATTTAAATCGGATGAACTCCTTCGAAGCGATGGAATTCGTGCTCGATAAAATGAAAGGCACCGAAAACAACGAAGAGTTTCTGATCTCAATGAACCAGTAAGGTTCTCGCAAAGCCGCGGGAACGCAGAGTGTTTACTTTTCCATAGGTTGAATTCTTTTTTTGCGATTCTCTCTCATCTAAGTTATAAGCTATTCGCTAAGAAGCACTAAGCTTCATGAAGGTTTTTCCTCTGTGACTTCTCCGTGTAACTCTGTGAAATAGTTAGAAATGTATTGAAAAAGGGAAGGCAAAATTTTTCTTGGCGCCTTCGCGTCTCTGCGAGAGCAATCTAAATATTCGAGACCTCTTCCAGAGAGTAGTGTTCGCTTTTGGTTTTAATCAGCCGACCGGACTGAACGTAAGCAGCATGATAAAAAAGCAAAATGGCTTGCTCCCGGCATGCTTTTCTCAGCAGCTGCACTTTTTTCTTTTTGGCCTGAACGGGATGCACGTCTCGTATGCTCACATCATACTCGTTTAGCTGTGCCGAAGATGAAAGCAAATCACCCAAGAAATAAGCATGTTTGCCCTCATTCTGCAAGTGCACAATTTGATGCCCCGGCGTATGCCCGCCCGTCCATAAAGCCGTTACACCTTCAGTAATTTGGGTGGAATCTCCGCTCAGAAATTCCACTCTTCCGTCAGCTATTAATCGATAAAAATCATCTAAGTGATATTCCAGGTCATTCACTTCTCCGTGATCGGCTTGTGACAGAGCAAACTCCCACTCTTTTTCATGTACGAGATAAGCGGCATTAGGAAAGGTAGCCTGAACTTTAGGATGGTTATCGGTGAATGAGCTGCCGGCAGCATGGTCGTAATGAAGGTGGCTAAGAACAACGTGGGTGATGTCTTCGGGCCTTAATCCAAAAATATCAAGATTGGTTCGAACGTTGGAAGTATTTCTGTAATCACTGCCGGAATCGAGTCCCCAGCCCAGCCCTGAATCAAGCAAAATATTGTGAGATGCTGTTTTTACTAAAACGGGATTGATGCCCGCCATTGCTGCTTGTGTGGCGAAGGCATCAGCTGTGAGCATGGCTTCTTCGTCTACTAATGAGCGATTGATATGCCCGTCTTTAAAAATCTCAAAACGGCCTTCACTTAACAATTCAAGAGTGAAAGATCCTAATTTCATGAAAGGTAATTTTTCTTTTGGTTAAAATAGGTTTTACAAGTTAAATAATGGAATTCGGGTAATGATTGATGACCGATGACTGTGGATTGACCTCCCGTCTTCTAGTGTCCTCCGTCTCCTTATCGTATTTCAATTTTATAAGGAAACAACGCCAAAGCCCCGTTTCTTTTCAAAATAGACAAACGGCTTTGCACTTTCTCAATTACAGGGTTAGCAAATAATCCATCATTAAAAAATGCTTTTGCCTGTGTTCCGGCTGAACCTAACAGCACTTCATAAAATGATTTCGGTTCAGGGAAACGCTGAATGTCATAATGATCAATTTCCGCTTTGTGAGCGGCAATTTGAAGCGCTTTATCAAGTCCACCGAGAGCATCAACCAAGCCATTTTCGAAAGCGTCTGCACCGGTCCAAACACGGCCTTGCCCCAGTTCATCCGCTCGTTCTACACTCATGCCGCGAGATTTTGCAACCTTGGTGACAAATGTTCGATAAAATCTATCAACAAACTGTTGAAAGGCTTTGGCCTCGGCAGGCATAAAGCCGCGGGTTGATGTGAGCCAGTCGGCATGTTGATGAGTTTTAACGCCATCAAAAGTAAGGCCGAGTTCTTCATTGAACAACTCGCGGGCATTAAATTTAGTAGCAAAAACGCCGATGGATCCGGTCAGCGTTGTGGGTTCAGCTACGATGGTATCGGCCGCCATAGCAATATAATAGCCACCCGAAGCCGCAACACCGCCCATCGAAACGATGACAGGCATTTCTTCGGATGTTTCCCGAATCATATGCCAAATAAGGTCTGATGTGCTACCTGCCCCGCCGGGACTGTTGATGCGAATAACAATGGCTTTGATATCATCATCTTCATGAATTTCTTCCAGTTGTTCTTCAAAGAAATCAGCGGTGATGACATCATTCCCGCCAAAAGGAGATTGAGCAGCTTGCGGCGTGATGGGACCGGATGCGTAAATAACAGCAATTTCGTTAGATGTTGATGCCGTTTCCAGGCCGGCTGTTTGTGCCGATACTTGCGAATAACGGTGGTTAGAAATGATTTCAAAAGAATCATCCGGCTCAAGCCCTATTCGCTTTTTAATATAATCTTTGAGCTCGTTTTTGTATAGTAGAGAGTCAATCAGGTTTTCTCGAAAGGCGAATTTTGAAGACAAATGCGGCTGGCTGTTCAGCATTTGGTTAAGTTCATCAATCGAACGACCGCTTTTTTCACTCACCGCCGTTAAAAAGGCCGTGTTAACGTCTTCTAAAATTTCCTGAAGCTGATACTCATTACTTTCAGACAATTCTTTTCGATAAAAGGGCTCAACTGCTCCTTTAAATTGCCCGTGGCGGGCCACTTCGGGATCAATGCCCAGTTTTTCAAACAAGCCGTCGAGGAACATGACTTCAGTAAAAAATCCGTCAAATTCAAAAAAGGAATTGGGGGGAGAGAAAATAGAATCGGCGGCGGTGGCTATAAAATATCCCTTTTCGTTGTAGCCGATATCGTTGGTGCTGGCATAGACAAACTTGCCTGAGCTATCGGCAAAAGCATCAATCATTCTTCGGGCGGATTGCAAGTTAGCCCAGCTTGCCGTTACAAAATTTATATTAAGCAGCACTCCTTTGATTTTATCATCAACCGTCGCTTTGGCCAGGTTTTCTTTTAATGTTTGAAGCGAGACCTTATTATGGGCCTGGCGATTAAATAATTCAGCCAGTGGATCTGTAGTAGTACGGTTGGGGATGGGTCCGCTTAGGGTGATTTTTAATATAGAATTGTCACGAACATAAGGTTCGGGTTCTTGCGAGCTGGTCGAAACGATGATAAGTAAAATGAAAAACCCTATTAGAAAGGCAAAAAAAGTGCCCAGGGTAGCAGCAATTAAGTTTTTAAAAAAATTCATAAATTTGTGATTCAGAATTAGTGACAGTTCGCCTAAGGCTTACGAAAAAAGATAAAGTATGTTATTAAAAGCCAATAACATAAACAATGAATAAACAAGATGTAATTATAAATCGGCTAATAATTAAAAAAAGCACAGGTTTAATTAAAAAAAGTATGCGACAGAAAACAAATTCTACGGTTACGGTCGATCTCGGGGTCCTCAAGGAAAATATTTCTACATTACGTTCTTTTTTAAACAAAGGGACTAAAATAATGGCCGTAGTGAAAGCTAATGCTTATGGGCATGGAGCCGTTAAAGTGGCAGAAGCTATAAGTCTTATGGTTGATGCTTTTGCGGTGAATGATATTCAGGAGGGTATTGAACTTCGGGAAAGCGCCATCAACAAAGCTATTCTGATTTTTGGAGTACCTGAGGAGTCTTTTGCGGGAATGTACAAAAAGTATGATTTGACGGCGACGGTAAGTTCCGAAAAGCATTTTACAATCCTTCCTGCCGGCACATCTTACCATCTGAATTTCGATACCGGCATGGGCCGCCTTGGATTTTACCCGGATGATGCTGAGAAAGTAGCGCGTTTGGCTGCCGAACACGAAGAACTTTCTTGTACCGGTATTTATTCACACTTCGCTTCGGCCCACAAACCCGAATCCGATTCAGTCCAAAAGCAATATGAGCTCTTTCAGGAAATTCGCAAGCACTTCCCCCCCAAATTAACAACGCATATTTGTAATACGGGCGGAACCGTTTTTCATAAATTAAAGCAGTTTGATATGGTGCGTTTGGGAATAGGAATGTACGGCTATTCGCCGGGAGAAGCCAAAATTGAAGGATTGAAACCGGTGCTGAAATGGGGCTCTCGATTAGTTCAGGTAAAAAGGGTAAAGAAAGGGAAAGCAGTTAGTTATGGCTCGATTTGGAAAGCTCCAAGTGACGGCTATGTGGGCATGATTCCGGTTGGCTATTATGACGGCTTAAGACGCAATCTATCAGGACAATTTTCGGTTCGGATTGGGACGAAAAGCTATAAAGTGGTAGGAATCATCACCATGAATTTCTGTATGGTTTATTTGGGTGATGATTATTATGAACCGGGAACCGAAGCGGAACTTATTTACCCCGAAAATGATGCCGAAGACTGGGCGGAGAAAATCAGGACTATTTCTTATGAGATTTTAACGGGGATTGATAGGAGTATTCCCCGGGAATATATCTCTTAACTAACGTGAGTTTCGAGATAAGATAAAGGTTAAAAACATTCTTATTTTCCCTTAAGTTGTCATTTATCCGCTTGAATTTGTCAGCCCTTTAATATCGGATGAAACATGCATGTTTTATGAAAACTGGGCATGTCTTGATCTACTCCTTACAAAATCGCGACCAGTTCCACATCAAAAATCAGCGTATCGTTCTGCAAATCGTGTCCTTCGACGTCGCCATAGCCGAGAGAGGGAGGAATCACCAGGACCCGTTTTTCGCCCTCTTTCATGCCGAGCAAACCGCGTCGGAAACCATCGATAAGCGGTGAAACAGGGCCTCGCGGACGGGATATAGTTACAGGAGTGAGATTGCTTAATCTCCGTGATGTTGCCCCGTTTCTGTAGGTACTGTCAAAAATTTCTCCATCTTTTGTCCGGCCTGTATAGCGGACAAGAACTTCATCA
>DASSAY010000272.1:0-2935 GCA_035699185.1 Balneolaceae bacterium
CTCTTTATTTAATATGCAAATAAAGTGCCATAGCTCAAAAGCTAACGTTTTGTCAAAAGCCATGATATTCATCGACAGCTTGTCATAAAAAAAGCCCCTGCTTTTACACAGAGGCTTAATTTAAAGAGTATATTTTCTACTGTTATAATTCAAAAGCAATAAATCTATTGTAACCGCCACTGACAACATTAAGCAACACAACGCCGTCTTCCGATTCAGCAACTTCGCTCATAATTTCATTAAATTCTGATACCGTGGAAACAGGTTCACGATTCACTGCCGTAATTACATCACCCCGTTTCAAACCTTGTCGGTAGGCTTCGCTGGTTCGGGAAATATCAGTAACTACAATGCCTTCCACACCTTCGCTTAAGCCTAATTGCCGGGCAATTTCGGGCGTTAAGTTTTGTACACGAAAACCTGTTTTTTCTTCTATACTTTGATTCTGCGGCTGGTTTTGTTCGGTAGCCAGCTCCTGTGGATATTCACCCAAGGTTACGGTATAGGTTTCCTTTTCTCCATCGCGTACAATGCCGAGTTCAATTTCTGTTCCCGGAGCCGAGGTAGCGACAGCGGTACGAAATGCGGCCCAGCTTTCGATAGGTGTTCCATTGATGCTCTGGATAACATCGCCTTCCTCAAGGCCGGCTTCGTCGGCGGGCCCGCCTTCGCGAACGCCTCCTACAACTACGCCCTGGGCTTTTTCAAGTCCCAAAGCCCGCGCCATAACCGCATCAACTTGGCCGCCAAGGGTGATGCCCAGAAAGCCCCGGATAACACGGCCGTGTTCGATGATTGATTTCATCACTCGTTTTGCGATATTCACCGGAACGGCAAAACCAATGCCCTGATTACCGCCCGACTGTGATGCAATGGCGCTATTAATCCCAATAAGTTCACCATTCATGTTTACCAGGGCGCCGCCGGAATTACCGGGGTTAATAGCTGCATCGGTTTGAATGAAATTTTCATAACCTCCGGCGTCAGCCAGGATCCCGATTCTCCGGCCTTTGGCTGAAATAATGCCCATCGAAACAGAGTGGGCTAAGCCCTCGTCGAGAGGACTTCCGATGGCTAATACCAGTTCGCCTACTTCCACTTTATCACTGTTTCCAAGCGGAATAGGGTTGAGGTCTTCGGCATCAATTTTAAGAACGGCAATATCTGTACGGGGATCGGTTCCGATAACTTTAGCATCAAAAACCATGTCATTATAAAGTTCCACTTCAATTTCATCGGCATTTTCCACCACGTGGTTATTGGTTAAAATATAGCCTTCTTCAGAAACAATAACGCCCGATCCCAGTCCTCTTCGCATAAATTCGCGCGGTGCGTTTCCACGAGGGCTTCTAAAAAACAGGGACAAGGGGCTTGGCTGGGCTTCAACCGTTTGCGTTACCGTTACCGTTACTACCGATGGAGTGGCCTGTTCAGCAACATCAACGATCGCATTGTTAAACTTTGCAAGCACCGGAGCAGGCTCTCCTTCGGCCTCATCCATTTTTAAATCAGAAAAGTCCGACAGCGAAAGTATAGATGCCCGGCTGGATTGAAAGTCGAGCGTATAAAAACCAACCAGCAGAACCGCGACCACAGCCCATAATAAATAAGATGAATAACTATCTTTCATAATTAAACTCCATAAAATTATAATAATTTAGAATTGTAATAAGGTTAATAAACAGCGCTCAGCAGTTTATTATTGTATTCATGCACATAAAATAAAAACGGGAACTACGTTGAGCAGTTCCCGCTGTTACAGGAATAATTTTAACAGCTTTTTAGCTGATTTCGATTTGCTTCTTTACTTTATCTTCGCTTTTATCGACCGTTATGTTCAGTAAGCCATCCTCGTAAGTAGCTTTGATGCTGTCTTCATCTACATTCTCAGGCAGCTGGAATGAGCGGTTGAAGGAACCATACTGGGTTTCTACCCGGTGATAGGTTTCACCATTGTCCTCATTTTTAAAACTGCGTTCACCACTGATGGAAAGCCGGCCGTTTTCAAGGTTGATGTTAATATCTTCTTTCTTCATACCCGGCAGTTCGGCAGAAATATGAAATTCTTTTTCCGTTTCCGAAATATCAATGCCCGGCACAAAACTTTCTTGCCGCGAGCTTACTACATCATTGAAAAAATCATCCATGATGTCCGAAAAGCGGGTGGACATTAATCGGTTGTTCGGCCGGGAATATCGCATAAGTGTCATGATAATTACCTCTAAAATTATTGGTTAATTGTTGGTCAATTTCCCTTTTTAAAGAGCAACACTCATGCCAACCATTTTTTAGGGGTGATATCCTGACATTAAGCCGATATAAAACTGATGTTTTTTCAGAAGCGAGATGAGAACCTATCAAACTGGCATTTCGATTGGCAGAAAAACGCCGGAAGCTGTAAAAGAGACAGTTTTCAGAGGCGGGAGGCAGTGGCAGGAGGCAGGATTTCTTTTAAAAGAGTTTTTTAATTTACTTGAAAGCAGGATTAACTGCATTTTTAGCTTTTTCTTTGTTTCCTGATCACTGATCACTGATCACTGCCCACTGCCCACTGCCACTGCTAACTGCCATAACTCTCGTTCCACTCTTTTGCGATCAAAAAGGCCATTTCAAGGCTTTGCTGGTAATTCAGCCGCGGATCGCAATAGGATTTGTAATTTTTATACAGCTCGCCCTCGTGCAGGCCATTTGCGCCGCCCACGCATTCCGTAACATTATCACCGGTAAGCTCCAGGTGAACGCCGCCCAGATAGCTGCCCTGACTACGATGAATCGCGAATGTCTTGCGGATTTCACTAATGATGTCATCAAAATTACGCGTCTTGATTTTTGCATCGGTAGCAAAGGTATTTCCGTGCATCGGGTCGCAGCTCCAAACCACCGGCATGCCCTCATGCTTGATGTTTTTAATCAAATCCGGCAGGCCGTTTTCCAC
>DASSAY010000273.1:0-7858 GCA_035699185.1 Balneolaceae bacterium
TCTACTTTTTTGCCTTCGGGCAGTACCATACGGATTACTTCCATATCCGTGGTTTTTACCAGCGCAAAAGTAGATTCAGGCGGCATTTCATTATTTAATGTCCGCAGATTGATGACATCTCCGGGGTTGATATGTCCTTGATTCATAAGATAAGTACTTTTAATTCTTCATTTTTAATTCTTCATTCCACATTGGCTTCTTATCGCCTCAATATCTTGCTTGGTTAAACTTATATTATAAATATTCTGCTTGTCCATCAAATAATACATCACCGACTCGGCGTTTTCGACGTGGCCCAGCCCCAGCGCGTGGCCCATTTCGTGGGCTAACACCAGCCGCAGTTCTTTTTGATTACTGAACTGAAAAACCTTAATCATTCTTAAGTCCCCTCGCTGCACATAGCGCCCCTGGTGGAATTCCCTTGTTTTCGCGAATTTTTTGTTATAGGTATGAATTAATTCATTCGTTTGCCCGGTCAGCTCATTCAGCCGCTGTGATTTTTGGTTGAGCCGTTTGCGGAGTGATTCCAACTCGGCCTGCCTTTGCTTTGCCCGGTACTTTAAATTGCTGATTTGCTGCTTTTTCTCTTTAAGCACGCGTGCATCATTTTCCGCAAAGCCCCGCCTTTGTCCCTCCGAAAATGATTCATTCAAGGCCTTAACCATTTCATTATGCCGCTCAAAAAGGTTTTTCACTTCACTCTTTTTCTTTTCATAAAGGCCCGAAAGCCGTTTATACTGCTGTTTCAGCAAAACAATTTGCTGTCTTTTTATATCAATTTGATTGGATAGTTTTTGTTCCTGTCTGCTTTTGTGCTGATTTTCGCTATAAATAAGGTGAATCGCGATGTCGCCCTTTTCACTGTAGTTTATTAACGGCTTGTTTAGCGCGGTTGACCATAATTCTTCGACATCGTGCATGATTTCAACCAGCTGTTTTTTGTTGATGTCGTAGCGGGGGTCGATGCTGGCGATTCGATAGGTGACAGGTTCAACACAGCCGCCGGGACTGTCCATAGATAGAATGACAACAACGACTGCTGCAAAAACAGAAAGCAAGGTTATAGTTAAGGCTATTTTTTTCAAAATCAACAAGCGGTTCTATAGTTATTGAAACATTCAAATAGTCTCATTTATGAGTTTAATTTATTGTAATAAAGTTGGAAAGTTCATCACCATCTAATTGTAAGAT
This sequence comes from Balneolaceae bacterium, assembly GCA_035699185.1. Taxonomy (GTDB): domain Bacteria; phylum Bacteroidota; class Rhodothermia; order Balneolales; family Balneolaceae; genus Fodinibius. The sequence continues at coordinate 1,192 of DASSAY010000273.1, forward strand.
AATGCGTAGAGCGTTGAAATCCTTATTTTTACTCTATATGCATCCCGATGACCCTTTTTTGGGGGAAGAGGGATCTCAAATGCAACAGAGGCAATTGCCGGATTCAAGTAAAAGCGATATCAACGTTTGAAATCCCTCACATTCATTCGGGATGACACTAAGAGAAAATGCTAACCGCTCCACGCGTTATAAGATAAATAAACTTTAGAGAGAAGCAGGAATCTGCTATTCAGTCAGGGGAGTATACAGTATACCAACGGCCACCGCTCTGAAACAGAAGCATCCCTTTTTCCGGAACCTTGACTGAAAATTTGGAGTTTAGATGGTAACTCAAACTATCATCAAAAAACTATTACTATGAAAAAGTCAGCCCTATTTCTCATCATCCTGCTATTTGCTCTTACTTCTATATCGAAAGCCCAATTTACCGGCAATGGTGATGTCGTTACGGTTCAACAGGTTAAAGATCAGCAAAATGACGGCTCTTATGTAACCCTCGAAGGATTTATCGTTAAAAGACTGGGAGATGAGCTCTACCTTTTCCGGGATGATACCGGTGAAATTGAAGTCGAAATTGATGATGAAGTTTGGCAGGGACAGGAAGTTGATGCCAACACAAAAGTTCGTATTCAGGGTGAAGTGGATGAAGACCTGACATCCGTAACCATCGAAGTAGAAAAAGTCTCTGCCGGTTCGGGTTCTGGCAGCGATTCAGGAGGGTGGGGGTGAACTTCAATCCTCATCAGGCGACTGGTTTTGTCGCCCGATGAGTTGAAAAGGTAACCTTCCTTATAATTCGCTTGCCATTCATCCGGCTTAGCCGAAGGCATTCCTTCTGAACAACCCCAGAACCCGGATGAAAATCACGCTTAGATCGAAGTCAGGAAATTCTTTTTGCCTGCTTCGGCAAGGTCCAAAACCGCATCCCGGTATAAATCACTGGGGTTATACCTTAAAACGGCCGTTTCAATATCTCCGGTTCGCTCTTTAAAATAAGCGAGGTAATTGGCGACCGACAGAATATTGTTATCCATATTATAAAGCTCATCACCTACAAACCATTTATTTAAAGAGTAGGGGATGAATTGCGCAAACGACATCGCCCCCGCATAACTGGATTTCAAGGACAGCACATCCAGGTGGTTTTTTTGGGTAAAAATCATGAGATGTTTGAGCTGCGCTTTCGCGAAATCGCTTCTGTAGCCTACCGCATACATCGAAACATAGGCATTGAAAGGGTTATATTCGCCGATATATTCACCAAAAGCTGTTTCAACCCCTATAATAGCCGAAATTACAAATTTTGAAATACCGTAGGTTTTTTCTGCCTTTTCTAACTGGTCGTAATGAGCTTTAATAAAATCAACAATTTGGGCTGATTTATGCTCAAACCCGAGAATCTGCTTATACTCATCAAGCCCGGGTGATTTTCGCTCGGCTGATTTGCGAAAACGGTCATCAATATCCTCATAGATTTCAAAACGAGGATCTTGCAGCAGCTTGTCAATATCAAAGCCCATTTCATTAAAATCACTAACGAGCGATGCAAGCGTTTTTTCATACTTTATATTCGATGACAGGCTATCGGGTGAAACACGATGAACGGCCGCAAAGGATTCAGCAGGTTGAGTGCGAACATACTCAACACCGCAAAATGCCGAAATTGTAACAAACAGTGAAGAAAAAAGTGCAATAGTAAGTATCTTGTATATCATGATAACCTGTAATATTAAGCGCTCATTGTTGTAATATTTTGTGCATTTAAATTATAATAAAATTAGCTTTTAATTGAAGGTGCTGTGCGTACATTTTTTAATTTTTGTTTTTCTAAAAAATAATTTGGTGAAGAAAACGATCTCTTTGGGATAGAAGGAATTAGGTGGACTTTTGGGAGATTAGTAAAAAAAGCTAAAACCTAATTTAGGCCGGGAGGGCAGAAAAAAATTACAAAACCTTTAAAAAAATGTGCGGGGAATGATGGAATTTATCACCGATTAAGAGAAATAAAATTAAGTACATAGAATAAATTTTTTAAACATCGACATTGAAGAGTCTGAAGCGCAGCGAAAATCCTTCAAGAGTGGGAAGAAAAGGCAGAGTTCAGGAAAAGAGCAAAATTTCAGGAAACTCCGACTCTCGCAGGACGGGGAAAAAGCACCCCGACTCTGCGAGGTCGGGCAGGGACGCCCACCTTCAAGAGTGCGTTAGCTCCTTGAAGAGTGGGGCTTGGGGACGAAGGCAATGCTCCCTCTTTACAATTTTTATCTTTCACTCGCTTTGCATTGCCAAATAAAATGTTATTATTAGAAATCTTAACTTTAATCAATCAAAACTACCTTTCTTATGAAGTTAGCGCGTACTGTTACTATTTGTATCGCCCTTCTGATGGTATTTTCGTTACAGGCCGGAGCTCAGTCAGCTCCTGCTCAGGCTTTTAAAAATGTAACCATCCACACAAATGGAAATACCATTGAAAGCGGCACTATTGTTTGGCGTAACGGGGTAATAACAGCGATTGGCGAAGAAGTCTCTATTCCCTTCGATGCTTATGTTCGCGATGGCGGCGACAGCCTGCACGTATATCCCGGTTTTATCGACGGCATGGCTCTTTGGGGAAGTCCCGAGCCAAAAGAATACGATGAAGCCCCCGATGAACCCGGAAATCCAACCTACGAACGAGCCGGCATTCAGCCTTTTCGTCACCCCGCCAGTCTTTTAGAAGTAAAGGATAAATCCCTGGTTAAAGCTCAAAAGCATGGTTTTACAACCGCAGCTTTGGGACTAAAAGGACAAATGTTGCCCGGCCAAATCGACCTGTTTTTCATCAACGGTGAGAAAACGCAGAATTACATTTTAGATCGAGGCATCGGCGTTCTGGCCCAGTTTGAAGGAGCCCAGGGAGCCGCTTACCCATCTACATTAATGGGGGTGATGGCTCAGTACCGCCAACTTTTTTATGATGCCAAGGCCCAAATGCAGCAACAGGTCTATTTTGCTTCCGTCGGCGGCAGTTATCCTGCTCCCGATCACGAACGCGTGCTCGAAGCGCTCTACCCGGTGATGAAGCAGCAGCAACCTTTTTATTTCGTAGTCAACAGTGATGAAAATATCGAGCGGTTGTTCACTCTGCAGGATGAATTAGGTTTTGATGTGATTCTTGTTTCCGGCAAAGAAGCCTACAAAAAGGCCGATGAGCTGAAGGAACGCAACATACCCGTTTTGGTCAGTATTGACCTTCCCGAAAAACCGGAGTGGAAGACCGACGATAAAGAAGATGAAAATCTGACGGATGAAAAGGAGCATTTCCGCAAGCGGCAAATGGAAGCTTATAAAGCAGACGTTACCAATATTAAGAAATTGCTCGAAGCAGGGGTGAAGGTCGGCTATGCTTCAAACGGATTAAAGCTTTCCAAGCTTCATGAAAATATTTCAACACTGCTTGATGAAGGCGGACTTTCTGAGGATCAAATCCTGAAACTGTTCACAAAATCAACAGCTGATATTTTAGGCTACGGACAAAAAATGGGAGATTTGAAGAAAGGGCACATCGCCAGTTTTTCAGTCTTCACCAAGCCTTTCATCGAAAAAGATACATCTGTTCTTTATTCTGTGTCGAACGGTGAAGTAATGGAATTTGAACCGGAATCTTCCAAAAAATCGGGGGACAAAGACGAATGAAAAAGATATTACTTTTAGTTTTTGCACTGTGCTTAAGCCTGAACAGCTACGCGCAGGAAATGGGATCGGTACTCATCAAAAACGGTACCGTTATCACCATCACCAATGGAAATAAGGCCGATACTGATGTGCTGATCGAAGACGGCATCATCACCAAAATTGGCAGAAATCTTTCCGCGCCTAACGGGGTTCCGGTGGTTGACGCTTCCGGCAAATATGTTATGCCAGGGATTATTGACGCTCATTCACACATCGCCGCTGTTGATGTGAACGAATGGACGAATCCCGTAACGGCTGAAGTTACCATGGAGGAATCTGTCAACCCGAACGACATCAACATTTATTGGGCGCTGGCAGGCGGGGTTACGACCATCAACTTAATGCACGGCTCGGCGAATGTAATCGGCGGACGAAATGAAACGCTGAAACTTCGCTATGGCGCTTCGGTTGATGAAATGCGTTTTGATGGCGCACAGCAAACGATCAAATTTGCGCTGGGTGAAAACCCGACTCGCGTGCATGGGCAAGGTTTTGGAGTGAAACCCCGAACCCGGATGGGTGTTGCGCAGGTCATTCGCAGCCATTTTGATGCTGCTATAGATTATCGCCGAAACCGGCAAAATTATCTTGAGGCCAAAAAAGCCTATGAAAACGGCGAGCGCGAAATGCCGCCGGTTCCTGTTGCCAGAAATCTGCGACTCGAAGTGCTGGCTGATATTTTGGAAGGTGATATTTGGGTTCATTGCCATTCTTACCGCGCCGATGAAATCACGATGCTGATGCGCGTTTTTGATGATTACGGTATCGAAAATTACACTTTTCAACACGCCAATGAAGCCTTCAAAGTAGCTCCCGAACTTCGAAAACACGGAGCACATGCATCAGTCTTTTCCGACTGGTGGGCGTATAAATTTGAAGTGTACTATTCAACCGCTTACAATGCTTCCATTCTTAACGCCAACGGGGTGATTACCAGCATTAATTCCGACAGCGGCGAGCTGATTCGCCACTTGAATCACGAAGCGGCCAAAACGGTACATTACGGCGGAACCACCAAGCAAGATGCGCTGAAAATGATCACTATTAATCCCGCTATTCAGCTGGGAATTGATGATCGGGTAGGCAGCATCGAAGTAGGCAAAGACGGCGACGTAGTAATCTGGAGCGGACATCCGCTAAGCATCTACAGCATCGCTCAGGCAAGCTATATTAATGGGGTAAAATATTTTGATCGCTCCGAAGACCCTAATGATATGCGCCTGGAAGTGAATCCTGAAACGAATTTTAACGAAACAGCGACTCGTTGGTACGAAGAAAACGGCCGCCATGGAGAAAGCTGTATGCAGGGAGCTAAAATCAGCTTCACGGCTAATGGAATGAAGCTTCACTAAATAAATTGAAGGTTAAGAATGAGTAAGTTTTGATGTTACTTCATCTCAAAAAGAAACCACCCCTGCACCCCTTCTTAAAAAGGAGAGGATTTTTCTCCCCTTTTCAAGGGGAGATGCCAGAGGGGTTTCTCTGGGTTGAATGATTAACTGCTCTAAGCTATTAATAATTGAAATTACGAAAGATCATAACATTATGAAGTACTTAAAATCAATACTGCGGGGCTGCTTGCTGTTGCTGGTTTTGGTGATGAGCGCGCAGGCTCAAATCACCGAGAAAGCAACCTTTGGCAAGTTTGCCATCACCAACGCAACTATTCACACCGTAACAAACGGGGTGATTGAAAACGGCGTGGTTCTTATCAACGGTGAAAAGATTGTGTACGTTGGTAAAAACGCGAAAATAACTCCTGATTATGTCCGGATTGATGCCACCGGGAAACACGTGTATCCCGGTTTTATGGATTCGGCAACACAGCTTGGACTCATTGAGATCGGGGCGGTAGCTGTAACCAACGATCAGGATGAACTGGGTGAATTTAATCCCCACATGCGTGCTTTTACGGCTATCAATCCCAATAGTGTGAGCATTCCGGTAACTCGCGTAAACGGAGTAACACACGTTATTTCTATGCCCGTAGGCGGACGTATTTCCGGCAAAGCCACACTCATCGATTTGTACGGTTATACCCCGGATTCAATGGCGGTTTTGCCTAACGCCGCGCTTCACTTAAACTGGCCGTCTGCTCTGAAAGGAAGCTGGTGGGATGACCGCACCGAGGAAGAAGTCAAAAAGCAGTACAGGAAAAATGTGGAGCAGCTGAATGAATACTGGGATAAGGCCGTGTTCTATGATAGAATGATGACTGCTTATGAGGAAAATCCCGATCAAAAAGAAGAGCCTGATACTGACAAAGCAATGCAGGCAATGCGTGAAGTGGTGAATGGTGAAATTCCGGTGATTATTTCTGTCTCGCGCAAAAAAGACATTCTTAATGCGCTTGAATGGGTTGAAAATCACCCCAAAGGCCGCTTCGTTCTTGCAGGTGTGCAGGAAGGCTGGCGTGTAGCCGAAGAAATCGCCGAAGCGGGACTTCCATGCCTCGTTTCAACCTTATACACCCCCGTTCGTGATAACGATAATTACCAGCGACCTTATCAAAATCCGGGATTGCTGCATGAGGCGGGAGTGAAGGTAGCTATTGCCACCGGTGGTGCAGAAAACGTTCGAAATGTGCTTTATCATGCGGGATATGCGGCCACTTATGGTTTAGGTAAAAAAGAGGCTTTGAAAGCTGTTACTATTAACCCGGCTCAAATATACGGCGTGGCCGACAAGTTGGGAAGCCTTGAAGCGGGCAAACAAGCCAATTTATTCATTGCCGAAGGTGACCCTTTTGAACCGATGACACACATTACTCAAGTGTTTATTCGAGGGTATAAAATCCCGATGATAAGTCGTCATACCCAGCTTCACGAGCAGTTTTTGCATCGCGGAGCGGTTTCTAACCAGGGAACGGTTACGAATTAAAGTTTTTATCTAAGCCTCCCTTTATAGAATAAAACCCTGAGGGTTTCGAAAACCCTCAGGGTTTATTTTT
>DASSAY010000274.1:0-11967 GCA_035699185.1 Balneolaceae bacterium
TATATTTTCCAGGGCCATCTCTGTAAAACGTTTATCAAAAAATCCCTTTTGCGTGAGTACTCTTTCATTGGTGACGATGAACTCACTATAATAGTATTTTAAAATATCAAAAATAAGCAAAGCAAGGCCGGCGAAGAGAAAAGGAAGAAACGTATTGATAAAAGCCACGATCAATAGAAAAACCGGCAGTAAAAACATGGATCTGTGAGCACGGCATCGAAAAACAATACGTTCACCCGCGAATAACTTAGCTTCTAACCGGCTCATAAAACGATTTTATATATGTGATTATATTTGGCAGGCCTCATCCGCAGTAAATCAGCTCAAACTGCTTCATCCGCGTTCCTAATTATAAATCGGAATCACCAGCCCCACATTAAAATTCCAGCCCGAGCCGTCAGAAACCAGCGTTCCCGTATAAGTTTCACCATTATTAATCTGATAAGTAATTTCCGTTTTCTCTATAGGTTGAAGCCCAAAAGAGTAGCGCGCACCTACTTTAAGTACAAAAATCCAGTTCAACTGGAAATTCAGGTCCAGGCCTACTTCAGCTAAAAATTTATTTTTATTAACGGCCCGGCTTATGGCCTCATATTCCACCCGGTTAGCATTACCCGCCCCGCTAAAGTTTGTGACAACATCAGAAGAAATTCCAGTCGTATCCGTAGCCTGGCTGGTTAACCATGAAAATCCCGCTTTCGGGGTGATACTAAATCCACCGGTTAGCATAATTTCTCTGCCAAATGAAATGGGGATTCTATAGGTCGAAATATTAGAAATGATTTGTTCCTCGGAAGAAAGACCGTTATCTAACTTAAAATAAAAGGCATGTGCAAAATCCATAGAATAAATTCCTGTTTTAAAAACCCAATTATTTTCCATTACCAAAACAGATAAGCCATAGGTGGAAGTTAAATCCGTTCCCGGTTGTAAAATTCCACTTTCATCATCAATAATGTTAAAAGCAGGCCGATTAAAACCGGCTGAAACCTCTGTTTTAATCGTTTGGGCTGATGCTGTCCCGAAAGACAACAAAATAATGATGAAAGGGAGAATAGATCGCTTTAAAAAATAAAATAACTGCATTCTTCAGATCTTATAATTCACAATGTAGCGCGTTTCAAAGATAGTAAAAATAACGTTCTTTCTGCTATTGTTTAAAAGCGGCCAGCAGGTTTCACTAACCATCGTATTAATTCGATCATTAACAGTAAGCGAGGAGTTCCAGTATCTAACATCGGAATCCGGAATCAAATCCAGCGTCTCGTTTGCTTTTTGTACTCTTTAAATACGTCCCCGAATTTGGATTCCAGAACACGTTCTTCGGGCTGGATTTGATACTTGCTCATATAAAGAATGAACAATGCTGTAAGGGCAATGGAAAGGAAATTTGAAAGATAAAAGCCAAAGGCGGCTAAAACGATATCAAAACCGAGATACATAGGGTTTCTGCTATAACGATAAATGCCACCGGTAACAAGACTTGATGCTGTAGCCGGATCTAAGGGATTAGTGGAAGTTTGAGCCCGTTTGAAAGAGATAACACCTGCAAAAGCTATCATAATACCAGTAACAGCCAGGCAAAGAGTAAATAGGAGAGAATAGTTAGATTGAAAAGAAAAAACCGGCAGAAGTGATTTACTTAACCACATCAAAATAACGATTACAAAACCAACGGCAACAGGAGGGACTTTAAGCTCAAGATTCATTACTTAGTGTCAGTTCAACCAAAGTTTCAGCTAAAAGCTTAATTTTATCTCGAATTCTATAGAAGTTGAAGTTAGAAGATAGATGTTAGAAAGTTAAATAAAATCATCATCCAGCCTCTAATCTCCAGCTTCCAGCTTCCAGTCTCCAGCTTCCAGTCTCCAGCATCTAACCTTTAACCGCTACTTCTGTTTCCGGTGCTGCCTCTACCGGTTTACCGAAATACCATAGTATACCCAGGAGGAGGGGAGCGCAGATGAGCATAGACAGCCACCAGGGAAATCCGAAGCCGGTAGGCACGGTTCCCAGCAGTAAGCCGACAACTCCCACAGAAACCGCATAAGGAAGCTGGGTGTTGACATGCGCAATATGATCGCAGCCCGACGCCATAGAGGAAAGAATGGTCGTATCGGAAATAGGCGAACAGTGATCCCCAAAAACAGCGCCGGCCAGCACTGCCGAAACAGCATTATATAAAATGTAATAATATTCGGGTTCGGCGATGCCATTGGCCTGCATAATGGACCAGGTAAGGGGAATGGTCAGCGGCATAAGAATACCCATCGTTCCCCAGCTTGTACCGGTAGCAAAAGAGATCAAAGCGGCCAGCACAAAAATGATGGCGGGTACCAGTCCCGGCGGCAGTGCATCACTAAGCACAGAGCCAAGGAATTCAGCTGTATGGAGCACCTCCGTTGTTGATGAAAGCGCCCATGCGAGCACGAGTACAATCATCGCGAAAAGCATAGATTTTAAGCCCGAATACCAGGCTTCCACCGTTTCTTCAAGAGTGAGGATTCGTTGAGCCATCGACAGTACCGCGGCTACGATAACACTTAAAATAGATCCCCACATGAGAGCGGTATACGAATCGGCCGCACCAATAATTTCGCGGATGGAAGCACCGGGACCTGCCGCTTCCAAACCGGTGGTATATAAAAAGTATAAAACCCCAAACACGAGTACTGCGACCGGAATCACAGCATTGATAGCACGTACGGGTTTATCAGGTTTGGGCTCCAGCTCTTCGCCGTCGGCAGCGGTTTCATCAACCTGCGCATCTTCACCGATCACATCACCGGTGGTTCGTGCGCGGTGTTCAGCCTTCCACATCGGGCCGTATTCACGGTCGGTAAAAGCAATAGCAAAAACAAAGAAAAGTGCCAGCCAGGGATAAAAACGATAGAGAATAGATTCAAGAAAAACGCTGTAGCCCGAAAGGTCTAAGCCGCCGATAGTAGCAAGGGCATCATTGATGAGGCCTACTTCGAAACCGATCCAGGTGGTGACCAATGCCAGCGAAGCCACCGGGGCCGAAGTGGAATCAACGATATACGCCAGCTTTTCGCGGGAAATGCGCAGTTTATCGGTAATGGAACGCATGGTATTGCCGACAATTAGCGTATTGGCGTAATCATCAAAGAAAATGACAATACCAAGAACATTCGTAGCTACTTGTCCACGAGTGGGGTTCGAAGCCCAATCGATCATTTTATTGACAATGCCGTGGGTACCGCCGTTTTTACGGATGATACCAACCATACCGCCAATCATAAGTGAAAAAAGGATAATACTAACGTGACTTTCGGTAGCCATAGCCGATAGCACATAGGTACCGAAAGCTTCAAGAAGCCCCTGCCAAAATCCGCCAAGAGTCAGTCCCACGGCTATAGACGCGCCTATCCAGACCCCTAAAAAGAGGGCCGGTACCACGCGCTTAAAAACCAGGGCCAGCCCAATAGCAATGAGAGGGGGCAGGATAGAAAGCCAGCCCGGGATGGAACGCGTTTCTGTTTGGGCAATGACCACGGTGTTTTCCGTTAAAGTAATTTCAGCGGTGCCGCTTTCAGACAGCTCTACTTCAGCGCTTAAGGTTTCACTGTCGGCATGATAAACAAGCGGATAGGTTTTTTCGGCAATATGCAGGCGATAGGTACTCACAGAATCTACCGCCTTGCCGCTGACAACTACCTCGAAAGGGGTGTCGTTTAAAACTACAGGGGGCACATTAAGCTGGTAAGGCTCCGTAACTTGTGCTTTTAAGGGTGATGCCGCTGCTATAAGCAGAAACATCCCCATTACAAAGCCAGCAAGCATCTCAAAATTTCTACCAGGCTGCCCTGATCTGTGATTCATCAGCATTCCGAATCTTTGGCCTTTCATTCACTTAGCTCTTCCTGAGATTTACCCTTCTTTTTTTCTTCCACAATACGTTTGTGTACCTCATAATTTTCATGCCAGGGCTCTCGCTTGAAATAATCCCGCATTTTTTCGCGGACTTTGCCCGATAGCAATGTCAAGGCCAGCAGGTTAGGCAGAATCACAAGGCCAAGGAAAATATCACCGATGCTCCAGATAACAGAGAGCGCGGTTACGGCTCCTACCAAGTGCATGGCTACATAAACCGCGTTATAAGGCAGAATCGCTTTTTCACCAAAGAGATAGAGTGCGCAACGGTTGCCGTAATAATTCCAGGAGATAGCGGTAGAGATGGCAAATAAAAGCACACAGAAAATTACAATATATCCTCCCCAATCCCCTAAAGGTGCTAAGCCGCGCTCAAAGGCAATAATGGTAAGGGTAGCGCCATTTTGAACGGCCATTCCCGCGAGGGAAAAATATTCCGTGCCGTCTTCCGCTACGGCCCTGCCTTGAGCGGGATATATAGTACCGCTAAAAAGCTGCTGTAAATCCGATTTGTCATCACAAATCCCTTCACAAGCAGTATAAATGCGAGGAACCGATACATTATACCAAGCCAGTTCTGTAACCCCGCTTTTGTCGACAACGGCAACACCATTTTCAATTGTAATAGGGCTGAGAGCAGCTCCTTCAATTTCCGCTTTAGTACCGGTAGCTTCATCGACCTGAATGTATGAAGTGTTACCGGAATCAAGCTCGATTTGGGTGGGATAGGTGTCATCCCAAACGCCGGTCATAAGAATGGCTAAACCGGTGATGCTACAAATAACGATGGTATCAATAAAAGGTTCGAGAAGGGCTACAACACCTTCAGAAACCGGTTCATCAGTTTGGGCGGCAGAGTGAGCAATAGGTGCAGAACCCATCCCGGATTCATTAGAAAAGATGCCGCGCCGAACACCCCACATCATCGTAACAAGAATAGCACCAACTCCCGTACCGGCTATGCCTGCGGTGGGATTAAAAGCTTCTGAAAAAATGGTTCCGATAGTGGGGAGGATGGCTTCATAATTAAAGGCCAGTATGGCAAGTCCGCCTAATACATAGATAGCGGCCATACCGGGTGCAAGAATACTCGTAACTTTACCAATTCGGCTGATACCGCCCAGAATAACAACTGCTACGAAACCGGCCGTAATAATACCGGTAATCCAGATATTTATGCCAAAAGTATCGGACATGGTAACGGCAACCGTGTTGGCCTGTACGGCGTTGCCGGTAAAGAAGGCTACCGTACCGAGTAGAACGGCAGAAAGCACAGCCATCCATTTCCAGTTTTGCCCAAGGCCTTTTTGAATATAGTACATTGGGCCGCCTGAGACCGTACCTAAAAGCTTAGAATCACGATCCTCTTTGCCTTCTACTCCTTTATAGTGATCGCGATATTCCTGTGCAAGGGTAACTTCCGTAAATTTGGTAGCCATGCCCAGAAAAGCGGTCACCCACATCCAAAAGAGGGCACCGGGGCCACCCCAGTGAATAGCAATAGCTACACCGGCGATATTTCCGATTCCTACCGTGGCAGACAGAGCGGTAGTCAGTGCCTGGAAATGAGAGACATCGCCCGGTTCGTCGGGATCATCATACTTTCCGGTAGTTACGGCAACCCCGTGACCAAAACGTCGCAGCTGCACAAAACCCATTCGCAAGGTGAGCCAAATACCCACACCAACCAGGATGATAACAACGAAGGGGATGGTTTGATTTCCATCAAACCCAAGCCATTCACCCGGAATGCCCCATTCCCATACTAACCATGCAATCCAGTCTACAACTTTTTGAAAAATGTCCATAAATGATATTTTATTAACCGTAAATTAGGAGTGTGATTCGGGCGCTTCTTGTCCAACGTAATCGTTGCCCAATATAATAGATTTGTTATTTGTGGCGCAAACTTCTTTTTAAACTTATTTTGAGCCGTTAACCGTAAACAATTAATGGCACCGGATTATCAGTAATATTTTTAAGGTGCTTGGCCTTCATTTAAGAAAAAACTTACTTTTCGGATCCACTCTCCGTGGTTTACTTCATCGTCGTACATCTGGGTTTCTGGCTTAGCTTGCCTACGGCGATGTCCGACGAGTGGAAGAAGACGATGCTCTGAACTGGCTGCCCTCCAAAGTCCCCCTTGTGTCTGTCAAAATGAATTTGAGCAAAAAGTTTTGTAGAAGGGGGTTCGGGGGATGATCTCCAGGAAGCCTTATTTAAAATAGCTTCCAGGTTTTTCCCATTACTTTTTTGAATGACCAAAAAAGTCACCGGCTACGAAAACTAAGGCCGGAAGTTAGTTCTCGTCGTACATGTAGTTAAAGCTCACGCTCGAACTCAAAGAAGTTTTAAATTCACCTTTAGGAACTGCGTAATGCATATTCATAAAGCCGGTCATAAAGCGGTTTGCATTTTTCTAAAAGCGGACGAAGCTTCTTGGGAAATGGTCTTGTTTTGGGACGATAGGGCTTGAACTTGGTAGAAGCATGAACATTTTCATACCAGTATTTTGCCCAAATTCCATCTTCGGGCTTGGGGCCGGCAGGCCACTGAAGCATGCCCTGATCAAAAGGGATATCCAGCCGCTCGCAAAGCTGATGTAGCACACTCTCGGGATTGAGAAGTAACTCTCTGGCATCAAGTACGACAGGTTTTTTTCCGCTTTTCTTAATTTGTTCCAACAACTGAATTTGTTCAACCAGGCCAGTATCGGAGAGTGAGGGTTCGGGCAGTTTTTTTGCGAGTGAAGGCAACATTTCTCGGGGGGCGCGGGTCAAAAGTACGTTGGTAAGCTCATCAAGGAAGCCAAGATCATTCAAATCACGTAAATGGTGTGCCATATTTTTAAAGAAGAAAACAGATTTGCCATTAAGCGGGGCAAGTAGAATATTCTCGATTACGCTCTTGCCGTCGCAATCCATCGATTTCATCACTTCTTTGTACCCGGGATGCTTCACTCCAAACGTTTTCAGGTAATGCCCGTAGAGCGGCTCGTCAAACACTTTGGTGTCCGGGCGTTGCCGAAAGGAATACATGAGGGCCGTGGAAACATTGCGCGGGCCCGACCATACGGAAAGGCGTAAATTATTATTCATACTTTTTTATGTAGTTAACATTTTTCTCCTATGTCATCCCTCCGGTTCCTTGAAGTCCCGGCGAGCGGGGCTGGCGGAGGGGGATCTCAAGCGTTGATGCATCATCTACTTTACTTTGGGCATCAAGCCCTTATTACATTTGAGATTCCTCGTCATTCAGAAAAACACTGAATTCCTCGGAATGACAAACGTAGTTTAACTTCCCGCAACATCACGCTCGATAGCAGTCCGGTATAATTCACTCAGTCGTTTTGTAAATTTTCCCTGCTTGCCGTCACCGATTTGGCGCCCGTCCACTGCTGCAACAGGGGTGAGGCCGCCGAAGGTGCCGGTTACAAAAGCTTCATCCGCGTTATAGACTTCCGTCAGCGAAAAAGGCTTTTCATGTGCAGGTATGTTATTTTCACGACAAACCTCAAGAATGACACTGCGCGTGATGCCATTGAGACAATACTGACCGGTTGAGGTAAATACTTCACCCTTTTTGATGATGAAAAAGTTGGTGGCGTTACAGGTGGCAACAGCTCCGGTGGGGTCGAGCATAAGCGCTTCATCGGCGTCTGCATCGAGGGCCTGCACCAGCGCAATCACTTCATGAAGCTTGCTGTGGCAATTCAGTTTCTGATCAAGAGTGTCGGGCGGGGGACGACGAACGGTAGCGGTAAAGAGCCGCACACCTTCTTTTACCGTTTCGGGATTTGCTTTTTTATGTTCGGCGATAATCACAATGGTAGGTCCTCCAATGGTGAGGCGCGGGTCTTGCGAAGGCGTTTTCTTTAGACCGCGGCTAATCATAAGACGAACATGCACGCCGTCTGTCATATTATTGCGGTCAACGGTAGCATGGAGAGCCTCGGTCAGTTCTTCTTTCGTCTTGCCGATATCCAATCCGATAGCTTTGGCCCCGGCAAAAAGCCGGCCGAGGTGGCGATCCAGGAAAACGAACTTTTCATGATGCAGCCGGATGCCTTCCCAGACGCCGTCTCCCACCAGAAAAGCACTGTCAAAGACCGATATTTTAGCTTCATCCCGTTTATAAAATTCTCCGTTTATATAAATCTCAATGTCTTCGTTGCGCTTATCGGGAAGGGCGTTATGCGTACCGTGGGGCATGTTGTTTATTTTTTAAAATGTAGTTGTAGTTACTAAAATGAACTTAATGAAAAAGATGGGTTTTGCAAATGGGCAAGACCCACCCCCGGTCCCCTCACTATGGCGAAAAAGTACGCCGCAAGGAGGGGGTGTCTCTTTATTTACTCCTAAACCCCCTAAAGGGGCTTATTCCTGCTATTTCGAAAATTAAGAGCCATGCCAAAATAACAAGCAGAATCTCAAAGTCCCCCTTATGGCAGATTACTGAATCAGTCAATGAGCATTGCCGAAGGGGGGGCGGGGGATGATATGCTGGGAGCCTTTGTTGAATGACATTCCGTTATTCCTGTTTAATCTCGTTCCACTCGGTCTGCGGCTTTCAAGACCCACCCCGGCCCCTCCCTATGCCGGAAAACCACCGACACAAGGAGGGGAGTTTTTTAATCCTCGTTGTACAGCTGGTGTTGATGTGCGACGAGTGGAAAAGGCTTTGCTTTTTAATCCCCAATCCGCTGAAGGGGGGCTTTAAGACGACAAGGGGTTGCAACCCCTTGTCATGTAGAGAGGAAATCTAATTAGTCAATTCCTTTGCAATCAGTTTGGCCTGTTTTAGAACCGTTTCCGTTGCCAATTTCTGCATATCGGGAGGATAGCCATATTGCCGCAGAGTTCTTTTAATGGCTACTTTAAGCTTAGCCTTTACACTTTCTTTTATCGTCCAGTCGATAGAAGCATTACTTTTTACACGCTCATATAAGATCACAGCAAGTTCTCTCAGTTTATCCCTGCCCATCAGTTGCCGGGCACTATTGTTGTTGGCTACGGCGCAATAAAAGCCATATTCAATCAGTCTTGAAGGCCGAAAGTCGGAAATGTCTAAGTCGACCTTCGGCCTTTAACATTAAGACCTTGAACCTTACAGCCTAAAAAGCTTCAATCAGCATTTTAGTGGCCATGCCCAAAGCAAGTATGGCAAAGGCATATTGCAAATGGCGGCGATTGGTTTTCAGGTTAAAATAAGCTCCGGCAAATCCGCCTAAAAGTCCGCCCACGGCCAGCGGGGCCGCTGCTCCAAAATCTACATACCCCCAGTGCCAGGGGGTTAGGGTTTGAATGCCTTCACCCGAAAGGCCCAGTTGAATCCATCCCGAAAGGGTGATTAAAATGATAGCCAGTGAAGAAATGCTTACCGCTTTCGCGAACTGTTTTTTGAAGAGCAGGTTCATCAGCGGAACCATCACTCCGCCGCCGCCGATACCCGCCAGGGCCGCGACGAAACCTCCCAGTCCGCCCGTTACCGAAGCCTGCGGCCATGTTACCGGTCTTTTGTCCATCGTGGTTTGATCTTTATTTTTGCCCCTTTTATAGAACATAAAGGCTACGTAAATAAGCAACAGGCTGAAAAAGATGGTAAATACTTGCTTGCTATAGAAGGGGGATGTGATGACTAACCGTCCGACAGAAACGCCAATAGCGCCTAAAACACCCACTTTTAAACCCTCATGCAGATAAAAGTTATTTTGCCGGTATTGGCGCAGGGAACTGCCTGTGGTTGCGACAAAGGAACAAAACAGGGAACTGGCAATGGTCAATACAACGATATCCTGAAGGCCGGCATTACTGAACATCACAAATAAAATGGGGGTGAATAAAATACCGCCCCCCAATCCGAAAAGCCCGGCAACGATGCCCGCGAGAACGCCGAGGATAAATAAAATGACTATTTCCATCTAAGAATATTCTCGTACCTTATTCCTGCACCCACTCTTTAGCTTCTTCTTTTTCATCAAAAGAAAAGGCTTTCACCTCTGAAAATAGCTCATCAGCTATACCCGTCAACTTCGAAATCCATTCCTTTCGGGTTACGACGGCTTCTTTTTCAAAGCGATCCCAGTGTTTTATGCCCATTTTAAAATCTTTAAGATAGCTTTTTAGCGACATTCCTTCGTAGCCTTCGAGTTCAACATAAAGCCGTAATTGGTCGTACTCACGCATTCGCTCTTCAAGCAATACTTCAATAGCGTCGAAATCTTCATCCGATAGCTTATCGCTCACATGCATTCCCACAATATTATCTGAATCGAATTCAATAAACGAAATCATAGCGGAATAGTTTTCTAAGGTTGACCGGAAAACAGTTTGATGAATGATTTAATTCCAGTGTGATTCCGGGGTGAGTTTCAGAATCAGTCAACCAAATAATACTGAATGGTTGATACCACGCGCACCGTTTTATTAATTTGCTTTTCTTCCTGAAGCATAGGCGCTTTATCCCGGGCAAGAATCACAAAAACGCCCTGGTCTGCCCGGCGGATTCCGCCTAAATCGCTGCCCGAATCACGGGCAAACTGTTGGGCTGCTTCACGCGCATTTTGCGTAGCTTCGGCAATCATTTCGGGCTTAAGCTCAGTAAGGCTGTTGAAAAGATAAGTGGGCCCGCTTCCGTAATACTGATTATTAAGAATAACACCGGCTTCAACCAAAGCACCGATATCCTGGCTGGCCCGATCAATTTTACGCACATCTTCGGAGCGAACCATGAGGGTTTGGGCAAGAATGAACCGATTTTCATAATTTTCAGGGCCATAAGCCTGCGCCGTTCTGTCGGTTACCTCAAGATTCTGTAAATCAATGGCATCAGCAGAAATACCGTGTTCTTTTAAAAAATCTTGAACCTTTTCGCGGTCGCTTTTTATTTCGTTTTGAACGGCATCAAGATCATTTCCGGCCACTACAAACCGAATGGGCCACAACGCCACATCCGCGATAACATCACGCTCAGAAAGGCCTTTTACCGTTACATACCGGTCGGTCCGCGCTTCAATAAATCCGTGGCCGATAAACCAGCCGCCAAGCGCTACCCCGATAGCAATTAACGCCGCAGCAACTATTTTTTTCATCAAGAATCTATAAATTTATTTCTGACTTTTAGTTGAACAGATAATAGTAAGCAAAGACCATAAAGACAAGAAAAGCTTCTCCGGCCTGGCATCACTCAGACTCCTTAAAAGTTCTAATTGTCAGCAATTATGCCTATTTTTAAGGCTTAAGTTTTTTTGAATTTTTTAGAGAAGATCAACGAATGTTTAAAACCCGGGAAGTACTAAAAATGCCTCTTGATACTGACGACCTGGACGCGGTTGAATACCCGCTGATGGAAGATTTCTACACTATTCAGGGTGAAGGCGTTCACAGCGGACGTCCCGCTTATTTCATCCGAACCGCCGGTTGCGATGTAAATTGCTGGTGGTGTGATGTGCAGGAAAGCTGGGATGAAGACGCGCATCCGAAGAAATCGGTGAAAAAGCTTGTACAAAACGCTAAAGACAGCGGTGCGTCATTTGCGGTGATCACCGGGGGTGAGCCTTTGTTGCATGATCTGGACCCGCTCACCCTTCAATTGAAGCAGGCCGGACTCAAAGTCCATATCGAAACCAGTGGGTCGTCACCGCTTTCCGGCTACCTGGATTGGATTACCCTTTCGCCCAAACGTTTTAAAGAACCGCTGGATGATATTTTCCCTTATGTTGATGAGCTGAAAGTGGTTGTTTTGACTAATAAAGATTTGCAATGGGCTGAAAAGAATGCGCAAAAATGTCCAAAAAATACCCGCCTTTTGCTTCAGCCCGAGTGGGAAACGCCGAAATCACGGGAGATTATCCTGGACTATGTGAAAGCCCATCCGCAGTGGGGTATTAGCCTGCAGACGCATAAGTTTTTGGGTGTGCGATAGTGGTTTTGGTTATTTGTGATGGGGGAACATGATGTATGCCCATTCTTTAAAGCCTGAAAGCAAACGTTAATATCTTAAAATGTATCATCTTTGACCACCCAGGAAAGTCATTCCGTAATTATTACCGGCGCCAGCCGGGGAATTGGACTG
>DASSAY010000275.1:0-5578 GCA_035699185.1 Balneolaceae bacterium
TACTGCCCTGAATATAAATTGATTATAGAAGTAGATGGAGACTCTCACTATACTAAACAAGGAAAAAAACATGATTGTGAACGAGAACTATTTTTGAATAACCTTGATTTAAAAATCATTCGTTTTACCAATGATGAGGTAAAAAAACACTTAACAGGCGTTCTGGAGTCTATTGAACAAACAATAAAATTCCTGAAATCAGTTTAACCACCCCCAACCCCTCCTTCAAAAGGAGGGGATTTCTTGCCAAGATTAAGGTTATGAATTCGATTTGGAAATTTTGATCTATTTAGAATTCTCCCCTTCTAAAGGGGAGATGCAAGAGGGGTTGCTTTTAAGGGTCTGAACAATTATTTATTTAGTTCAATTACTTCCTAACTTACAAATCGTTATGAACCCAAAGTATAGTCGCATAGCTTTAACCACCATTCGAATCATTCTCGGGCTTTTATTCCTGGTTTCGGGGATCGGCAAACTCATCAATGCCTCCGATGCCCGCTACCTGGTTGAATTGCTGGCCACCGAATTTTATTGGCTGATTGAATACAGCACCTTCATTGTCACCGCCGCTTCCGTTGTTGAACTAATCTTAGCCGTTTTCCTGCTTTGGGGAAAGTATCTGAAATCAGCTCTTGCCGGTTCGCTCGTTCTTATTTTGATCTTTACCTCCGTTCTCTCCTACTTTTATTTTCAGGGCATGGAGATTGCAAGTTGCGGATGCTTTGGCGCTTTCGGAGGCGGGGGCGGACTGGGATTTACCCTCATCCGCAACCTGACGCTAATCGCGCTAATTATTGGAGCTTATTTGCTGTTGCCTTCGTCGAATAAAGATTCGGAGGCTGAGTTGGCTTTGGGCAGTGAGTTGTGAGTTTTTTGAATTCAGTACTCTTGAAGGGTTGCGACACTGTTCGAATCTTAGACATAAATAAAGGGAGGAAAGGCATTCCTCCCTTAAAAAATCAAAATTTTACATAAACCTGTTCGTCGGTTTTAACAGCTTGATCAGCTGCTTGTTGAAAGGCCTGCACAAATTCCTGTTCTGAAGAATTCTTCGAAATTGAAACTACATTTGGATTGGCGGTTGGTGCATCCAAAGCAGCCGAAGCTTCCGCACAAGTAGCGGTGATGGTCATCGGGGTAAAAATTCCGCTCGTCAGTCCGCCTACAAGTAGGTTTAGGAAGCTGTGTTTGGTTTCTACCATCGCCACACCATTAGTGCATTCCTTTTTTACATTGACCACTTCCGGGGGAATGAGGCCACCTAACCAGCTTGCGGCCCATTTGTTTTCATATACCTCTGATGAAGCGGTTTCTCCCGTCATTACTTTTGCATGATAACATCCTGATATTAAAAAGACCATCAGAAGGAGGGGGAGTATTTTAAAAGTTAGGTTATTCACTGTTGTAATCCTTATTTATTTTATTTATTGGTATCCGGGCATTGTCTTGTTTCGAATTTTGTATCAATTCCGTTATTGCTTTCGCCACTTAGTGGAATTGGTGTGGAGAGTATTCCGAAGCCCGCGCAGTGGCGTTCATCAGATCATCTACAACTTCAAAATGCGCCATCATACCCGCTGCATGATGCTCAAGAATATGGCAATGGTACATCCATCGGCCGGGCCGGTTATCGGGCATCCAGGCAATTTTTATTGTTGATTTGGGCGGTAAATTTATGGTGTCTTTCCATGCCCGGTATTCCGGTGCGGCGCCATTCTCTTCAATCACTTGAAAAAAGAAACCGTGAAGGTGAAACGGGTGATCCATCAGGCTTGCATTTATCAACTCCCAGACCTGTAAATCTCCGATTTTAACAGGCTCATCATGCGCATGGATACCATCGTTTATTTTTAAATCTAATCCTCGTTTCAGGCTTGGTCCTACCGAGAATTTTACGGATCTGGCCACCTCGGCATCTTGTGCGGCAAGGGGTGTAATTTTTCTGAGTACCTCTGGTATCACTGCTACACTGGCCTTGGACTCGCCCACCTGCACCCGGGCAAATTGCTGTTGCTTGGGTTTAACAGAGGTCATTCGATTGTAAGGTAATGACTCGATGAAGAAGCTTTCACCCTCTTCAAACGGACCTGCGAGAAGTTCATATCGTTCTCCGGGAGTGATAAGCAATTCGGTGGCTGTTTGGGGGTTTTCAATTAATCCACCGTCCGTTCCGATAATTTGAAAGGACTTGCCACCCAGATTCAGCAAAAAGTAGCGGGCACTCGAGGCATTGACAAACCGCCAGCGTTCTGTCTGCCCGGCATTGATTTCAATGGTCGGTTGTTCTTTGCCGTTAATCAATAGGGTTTCGCCCTCCCGGCCGTCATGCCGTTCTATAAAGCGGGGCAGAAACCAGCCGGCTTGCTTAAACTTATGGTCGGCCGTCAGCTTCATATCGTCAATTACAAACAAACGATCGGCGTCAACTTTCAGGTTCGTCTCATCTTCTATAATGATGACGCCATACAATCCTCTCTCCATTTGTTTCGGTTCGTTGAAATGAGAGTGGTACCAGTAGGTTCCTGCATCGGGGAGGACAAACCGGTATTCGAAGGTTTCGCCGGGCAGGACCGGCTTTTGCACGTCATCGGTTCCGTCCATCATCGACGGTATTCTCAGCCCGTGCCAGTGAATCGTTGTCGGTTCATCCAGGTTGTTTTTAAACTTAATGACAAGAGTGTCTCCTTTTCGGGCTTTAAGAATAGGACCGGGAATCTGATTGTTATATCCCCAGGCCCCGATCACTTTCCCAGGAGCCAGCTCCCATTGAAACTTACCGGCTTCAATCTTATAGGTTACTGTTTGAGCTTTCATTGATGATTCTCATATTAGTTAGTTGATTGTATTCTTAACAAGAAGGCTGCCCCGGGAGGGAAGTCTTTGTTTCATTACCGGCAGCATTTGCATCCCACAGCTGCTGTAATGGTTGTATGAGCAAATTTATTCAGTCTTTATCTGAAGCCTCTTATCATTTGATAAGAAATTTAGGAGGGATGGGTCAATTCTTTTCGAAGCCTGGAGAAAGAAACAGGGGTAATACCCACGTAGGAAGCGATACAGGTGTGAGGTACCAAATTCTCAAGATTCGGAAACTCATCCCGAAGGTGAATTAGCCTTTCTTTGGCACTGTTGCCCCGAAATCTTATTTCATTAACAAAATTAAGTTTTAGTTTTCGTTCTATAATTTTTTGTTCCCACCTGCGAATTTCGTTGTAGGTGTTTATCAATTCATCCAGCACAGTGGCGGAAATTTCGGCAACCGTTACCTCGGTTAAAGCCTGAAGGGAAAAAATACTTCTGCCACCGGAGGTACGTGCAAAATGAGGTGTGAGGATGGTCGGGCCAACATAAAAGCCGGTAGTGATAAATTCTCCTTTTTCAACAAGGGTATAGCGGTGAATAACGCCCTCGAGCAAGAAGTATTCGGAGTTGTTCGCTTGTCCGATTTCCGAAAGCTTCTGTTTTTTTTGAACCTGTTCAATACGGCATTCACCTGCAATCAGCTCAAAAAATTGTGGCGGTAATGAATAGGGTTGATTGATAACTTCCTGTAATATCTCCTGGAATCTTTTCTCCATCCAATCTTTTTTTATGTCAGCAACATGTTATAAACGCCATCCCTCCTACAACTGTTCACCTACTGCCTCCCGCCACTGCCTTCCTGCCTCCCGCCACTGCCTTCCTGCCTCCTGACACCCAGTCCCGCTTGCTCGCCCAAAACCAGCCGCTTTTCTTCATCCAGCTCGGGCCCTTTAAACGGATCGCCTTTGATCAGCAAATTACCATCCAGATCTACATAATCAGCCCACGTTCCCAGCAGTGCTCCGGCGGAAATACCAACTGAGCTTTCGATCATACAACCGATCATCACTTTTAAATCTCGCTCACGAGCTTGTTTAATCACTTCTCTCGCTTTAACCAAACTGCCAATTTTTGCCAGTTTGATGTTGATGCCATCAAAGCATTCGGCGATTTCATCCAGGTTTTCATCACCCATAAAGCTTTCATCCGCCATAAGCGGCAAAAGCGACCACTGCTTTAGCTCTTTCATCTCAGCGCTCATCGAAGAAGGCATGGGTTGTTCAACGATTTCAATATTTTGTTCCGCCAAGAATGAAATCTGTTGTTTGGCTTCTTCTATTGACGTCCAGCCTTCATTCGCGTCCACTCGGATAGGTTTATCGGTGATTTCACGAATGGCTTGAATGATTTCCTGGTCCCGGTCGGTCCCCAACTTCACTTTTAAAATGGGGTATTCGGCGGCAGCTTCTACTTTTTGCTGCATCACCTCGGTGGTATCGAGACCGATGGTATAAGAAGTGGTAGGCGTTTTGTTTGACGGAGCTTCCCACAACTTCCATAACGGTTGATGTTGACTCTTGCCCCACCAGTCAAGCCAACTCATCTGGATCGCTGATTGGGCTGATTTTGGTGATTCCGCGGATTTCATTGATGATTCTAATTGTTCCGGCGTTTTTATATCATCAAAAAAACTTTCGGACAGTTGTTTCAAAAACTGAATTACTTTTTCGGCGTCTTCATCATACCGTTTATTGGGAGCGGCTTCGCCGTAGCCGGTCATTCCGTCTTTGCTCAATTTTACGATCACATTACGGACCGTTTTCTTGGTGCCGCGCGCAATGGTAAAAGGCTGCGCTAAGGGAAGTTCAACAATTTCGTGTTCAAGTTTAAAAGAAGACATATTTTTATTTGATAAAATTTAAAAAAGTATTCATTCATTTTTCACCCTTTCCGAAGGAATCCCTACGGGAAAATCCCCTAAAGGGGACTTATCCTTGATAGTTCAAAAAGCCTTGACCTTAGAAAACAAAGATTTGTATGCTGCGTGGAATTTTAAACCCGGCAAGAACAAAGTCCCCTTTAGGGGATTTAGGGGTAGTTAAAAGCTCACATATCCTAAAATATTCATTAAATAGAGATAGAAAAAAAAGGCGGGGGACGCTAAAATCAAGGCATCAAAACGGTCAAAGAAACCGCCGTGTCCCGGCAAAATATCGGAGGCATCTTTGATTTTGGCCGCCCGTTTGATCCGGCTTTCGGTGAGGTCACCGATGGGACCGAAAATACTGACCATCAAAACAGCAGGTAGCATTTCGAGAAAGGAAGCGGGGTAATTACCCGGAACAAGATACATGGCAATAGCCAGCCCAACGAGAGCTCCTAAAACACCAAAGAAAAAACCTTCCCAGGTTTTATTGGGACTTACCCTCGGCGCCAGCAAATTTCGGCCAAAGGTTTTGCCCCCGAAATAGGCAAAAACATCATTCCCCCAAACCATCAGTAGCAGGGTGATGGTGAGTAAAAAACCGGCATCTGAATCGCCAAATCCGCGAGTGAGCAATAACGTGAGGAATCCGGCAGATACGTAAATTCCGCAGAAAAAGGTTGAAAACAATTCCTTCACCCCGCGATCGCCGGGCTTGAATACGTTCAGCCCGATAAATAAAAGGAAGATAGCCAGGCCGATCACATAAGGGTGCTGCAGGTAGGGCGTTAATAGAATCCAGAGGGTGATGGTATAGGGAAAATAGCGGTCGATTTTGAAGCCCGCGCTCTC
>DASSAY010000276.1:0-4110 GCA_035699185.1 Balneolaceae bacterium
ACGAGATCATGTTTACGTTGTCCTTCAAAGGCAAGCTCAACACGACGTTCTAAGCGAATGGCCTCAATCAGTTCTTCATTAGAAGCAAAATCGGCCACGGAGAAAGAGAAAAACTGGGAAGCCTCTTCTTCTCCGCCCGAAGCATTCGTTACCCGGATTGATCGCAAGTGAATTTGATTGAGCAGATCAATAGCTTCAGTGCTTTCGGCTGAAGGGTAAGCAGTTGCTGTTTCAGCCAGCGCTTCCGCTCTCATCAATATGACACCGGCAAATCGAATAATAGGTGCATTATCGGCGGTAGTTGTACCATCTTCATATTTCAGGCTCGAAATACTCCCGTTAGTCTCGGGATATAAAAGAGCGGTAGAACGTAAATCTTCGTAAGTAAATCCCGCCGGAAGATTAGCTGCCTGAGCAGCGCTCACCGCGTTCAAAGCATCTATATAACCCTGTGTTGCCTGGATATCCCCACGTCCGCCAAAATCCGAAGATGCATAGAAGGTTGAAAGGGAATTGTTCACTCCCGGATTATCCTGCACGGTTTGCACAATATCAAATACTGCTTCACTTGAGGTTTCTTCATTCTGAGTATGAAAGTAACCTTGAGGAGTACTTTCAAGTGCATAAGTATTGGAATTTATTATGGTTCCGGTTAAAGAAGCAACCTCGGCAAAATTGCCCTGCTGCAAATATACCTGAGCAAGTAACGCTCTTGCATTCATTGCATTGGCCCTGCCGGCCGTTCCAACAGGATAGGCAGAAAGCAGGCTTATAGCTTCGGTTAAATCTGAAATAACCAGGTTATAAACTTCCGTGACTGTGCTCCGGGACGGGGTTATGAAGCTCTCTGGAGATACAATGCCCTCCGTTAAAAGTGGAATTCCCAGTTGTGAGTTATCAGGTGTAGAACCCCAGGGTTTTGCCCAGAAACGAACGGCATAAAAGTTGAGCACGGCCCGTAAGACCAAAGCTTCACCTTTGATTCTGTCGCCTTCCGTAGCAAAGGCGGCATCATCAATACTGCCGCTTTCGATGGCATCAAGAATGAGATTTATATTGTTCATTCCATCATAGACATCATTCCAAACGGCCTCGATCTGTGTGTTTGTCACATCCATGTCGTGTCTGGCGATATCGTTCCATTGTTCGAATGAACCTGACCACGATGCGTTGTCTCCCATAATTTCTCCAAATAAAGGGAGGGAAGAACCCATAGCATCGCCATCCTGCAGGTCATTATAAGCGCCTACAAGGGCGCTTTCCAGGTTCGCTGTACTATTAAAAAGTACATCCAGGGGGAGGTCCTGGTGCGGCTGCTGATTTTCCAGTAACTCGCAGGCACCCAGCCCCAATACGATCGCTAACGCGAATATTATTTTATTTAGTCGTTTCATAGCTATTACTTAATCTCTTGTTTTAGAATTGAAAGTCAACGCCGGCCTGGAAGGTCATTGCCTGGGGCGGAGCGAAGAACACATTGCCCTGATTGATATTATCAGCCGGAGAGCTGGTAACTTCAGGATCCAAGCCGGTAAAACCTGGATTGGTGATGGTTGCCAGGTTAGTACCCATCGCAAAAATACGTAAGGTATAATTTTTGGTCCATTCGGTTGGTAATGTAAATCCCAGGGTTACATTTTTAAGCCGGGCATAAGAACCATCTTGCAGATACCTCGTACTTGATTGATTTCCGTTAGGAATCAGCATTATCGGTTTGGGAACATCGGTAATATCGCCGGGCTCCTTCCAGTAATCGAGCATCCGAACGGAGTTATTGAAAACAGAAGCCAGGTTACTGTCGGTGAATTGGGCTCCGCCATAATAAATTTCATTACCGATATTAAAGTTGATAAATACGGTTAGGTCTACGCTCTTATATCTGAAGACATTCCTGAATCCGCCAAAGAAGTCTGCAAACGGATCGCCTGCAATAATACGATCAGCCGCGCCATAGCTTTCAGTAACATAGCGGTTGCCAAAACGCGATTCATTTTTGAATGCTACCCCTGTACTGATTTCCTCGGGACTTGGCTGTCTGTTCATATACCAAACGGCTAAGCCATTTTCAGGATTGGCACCGGCAAATTCGCGAAGGTAAAAAGCACCCAGTGGCTCCCCTACTTTTACAATCTGTTCACCGAAGACGTTTTCATCCTGAACAAGCGCTTGTACTTCATTTTCCAACAGGGAAATATTGAATGAAGAAGTCCATTGCAAGGGACCTTGCAGAATATCCGCCGTAAGCGAAAACTCGAACCCGTAATTTCTCATTTTACCCACGTTTTGGGTAAAAAAGGTGAATCCGTTGGTGCCTGAAATGGGTTGATCCAATAAAAGGTCAGTTGTTTGTTTGTCGTAATAAACGAGTGATCCTCGCAACCGGCTATTGAATAATCCATAATCCAGGCCCAGATCCAGCTGCCTGGTTTTTTCCCATCGAAGCCTGGGGTTGGCTAACTGGCTTACCGTCATACCCGGAATTCCCAGGTAATTGGCACCGGCACCGGCAAGTGCCAGAGCGGGATAATCACCTATGCCACTGGCGTTTCCCGTATATCCAAAACTGGCCCTCAACTTCAGAAAGCTAAGTACTTCACTCTCATTGAAGAAGCCTTCTTCGGTAACAATCCAGCCCACCGAAGCAGCGGGGAAAAAACCATAACGATAATCTTCACCAAAGATGGATGATCCGTTATAGCTGGCCACCAACTTCAGTAAATAGCGATCTTTAAACGAATAATTGATTCTTCCCAGAAAGTTTTGAAAAGCAGAAGAATTAATATCTCCGTCACCGCCGGTAATTTCGGCGGCGCTGCTCAATGTTTTAAGGTCATCACTCGGAAAACCGGTTCCCGAGACACTAAAACCTCTGAATTCTGAGCGCTGAGCTGCCGTACCCACCAAAACCGAAAAAGTATGCTGCTCATAGTCTTGAGCATACTCTAAGGTAGCATTCCAGGCGTAATTGATGTAGTTCTGAGTCAAATTTACGCCTGATCCTACTCCAAAGCCGTCTGTGGTGAGACTGCTGCGCTTTTCGAAGGTATTGAGGTCAAATAGTTCAAGGGATATTTGAGTATTAAACTCGAGTTCTTCCATTATATCCCAAATCAGATCCGAAGAAAGCAGGGTTTGAGCAAAACCTTCCTCAATTTCAGTACCTTCGAGATTCGTTAACGGGGTGCCCGCAAAGGCAACAAACGCGTTAGGAGCAATACTTGTGTTAGGTTCACCCTCGGGAGTGCGTGCAGGCACATTGGGATAATAAAGGGCGGAAAATGTAATGGGTGCATCCACCTGATTGCGTTCCGAGCGCTTGAAGTCGCGGCTATAGGTTGGAGCAATATTCAAACCCACCTGTACTTTATCGCTAATTTTATGATTAAGCTTTACACGGGCTGAATAACGTTCAAGCTGATTGCCTACCACATACGCATGGCGATCGCTAAAACCGGCAGAAATGTAATAAGTCGTTTGCTCATTACCTCCCGATACACTGGCATCTACTTCCTGAATCGTGCCCTCTGTGGTTACCAGATCCATCCAGTTTGTGCTTTGAATATCATCAGCGGGTAAAGTGAAGGGTGGAACAGGTCCGCCTAATCGATTAATTACGGCATCATTCCACATTTGGGTAAACTGCGAACCGTTGAGCATATCATACATATCGGTGGGACGGGAAATACCAAAAGAGTAGGTAACATTTACTCTTGTTTGTCCCGGCCGTCCTGATTTAGTGGTAATCAGCACTACACCGTTCGATCCTCTTGAACCGTAAATAGCCGAAGCGGCGGCGTCTTTCAGCACTTCTATGGATGCTATATCATTGGGGTTCAGGTTAATTAACGGATTTGTTGCAACATCTACTCCCGACACCTCACGGCCTATATTTCCCCCCGCTGTGGTCACAGCCACGCCATCTATTACATATAAAGGCTGGCTGCTGGCAGTGATAGAAGCGGTACCCCGGATTCGAACGGCTATAGGTGAACCGAGCGTTCCACCCGCCTGGGTAACTCTTACCCCTGCGGCGTTACCCTGCAAGGCATTTTCCAAAGTGTTGAGATCAACATTTTCTAATTGTTCGGCGCCTACCGAAGCAATAGAACT
>DASSAY010000277.1:0-5691 GCA_035699185.1 Balneolaceae bacterium
CCTCCATTTAAAAACTTGAAAAAAGCCTCACAAGAGCAGATTAATTTTTATACATTTAGCCCACATCATCTGCAACAAAACCTTATCTCATGAAAAAACTGTTTGCGCTACTACTTATTTTCGCTTTCGGGGCATCGGCCCGGGCTCAGGATAACGATCAAAAGGAATGGGACGTCAATAATCCGCCCGGCCCTTATAAAAAAATTGAATTTACCACCACCGAGGGCACGTGGATGAACGTGGATGTAAGTCCCGATGGTGAGAAAATCGTCTTCGACCTGCTGGGTGATATTTATGTGATGCCCATCGAAGGGGGTGAGGCCAAAGTGCTGCGCAACAATTTTGCTTATGAAGTGCAACCGCGCTTCAGTCCCGATGGCAGCAAGATTTCTTTTACCAGCGACGCGGGAGGCGGCGATAACATCTGGGTAATGAACGCCGACGGATCCAACGCACACCAGATTACCAAAGAACATTTTCGTCTGCTGAATAACGCGGTATGGACGGCGGACGGAAATTATCTCATCGCCCGCAAGCATTTCACTTCAACCCGTTCGCTGGGGGCAGGCGCACTGTGGATGTACCACCGTTCAGGCGGAGAAGGCATTCAGCTGGTTGAAAAACCAAACAAGCAGCAGGATTTAGGGCAGCCTTTCGTATCACCCGACGGACGTTTTGTGTACTACAGCGAAGCGGTGTATCCCGGGGGATATTTTCAGTATAACAAAGACCCGAATGATCAAATCTACGCGATTAAACGATACGACCGTGAGACCGGCGAGATCGAAAAAATTACGGGAGGGCCGGGCGGAGCAATTAGTCCTACGATATCGCCCGACGGTGAGAAAATGGCTTTTATCCGTCGCGTTCGCACCAAAACGGTGATGTTCATCCGGGATTTAGACTCAGGTATTGAGCGTCCTGTTTATGATAATTTAAGCAAAGACCAGCAAGAAGCCTGGGCGATATTTGGCCCCTACACCAACTTCGACTGGATGCCCGACAGCAAGCATCTCGTATTCTGGTCGAAGGGGAAAATTCACAAGTTGAATGTTGAAACGCTGGAGCACAGCATCATTCCATTTAAAGCGAAGGTAGAGCAGAGAATTACCAAGGCGCTGGAATTTGAGCATAATCCCGCGCCAGAAACCTTCACCGCTAAGGCTATTCGTCACGCGGTTACTTCACCCAACGGAAAATATCTCGTTTTCCATGCCGCCGGTTATTTATGGAAGAAGGAACTTCCCGATGGCGAACCGGAGCGGTTAACCAACAGCGAAGCCTTTGAATTCGAGCCGGCCTTTTCGCCCGACGGCAGTAAGCTGGTGTATGTAACCTGGAGTGATACGTCCATGGGCGCGATTAAAATGCTTCAATTCAATTCGCCAAACGCATCACCCCAAACCATCACTATCCGCAAAGGCATTTATCGAGATCCGTCCTTTTCGCCTGACGGAATGAAGATTCTGTACCGTCGCGCGGACGGCAATATCCACATGGGCAGTGCTTATACCGTGAATCCGGGCATTTACATCATGCCGGCTTCGGGGGGTGAAGGAAGGCTGGTGATCGAAGAGGGCACCGACCCCAGGTTCAGCGCCGATGGCGAGCGTATCTTTTATCTGGGAGGGCATTATCTCGACAATTCCTATGAAAGTGTGGACTTAAGCGGCAACGACAAGCGGGTTCATTTCACTTCGAAGTATGCGAATAATTTTGTGCCGAGCCCGAATAACAAATGGGTGGCTTTCAATCACTTGTTTAAAGTATATGTGGCGCCGATGCCGAGAGCGGGAACAGCAATTCAGCTTGGAGCGAATACCGAAGCCATTCCGGTGGTTCAGGTGGCTGAAGACGCGGGAATCAACTTGCATTGGTCGAACAACGGACAAAAATTGCACTGGACGCTGGGTGAAGAATATTTTACCGTAGGCCTGGAAGATGCCTTCAAATTTCTGAAAGGGGAATCGGACAAGGAATTGCCGCTGGCAACGAAAAGCGGCATAGAAATCAATCTTGAGCTTGATTTTGATGAGCCGACCGGAATGATCGCTTTCACCGGCGGACGCATCATCACGATGAACGGCGACAAAGTCATCGAAAACGGTACGGTTTTGGTTGAAGGAAACATCATTAAAGAAGTAGGAACCGCCGGCGAAGTGGAGATTCCTGAAGCTGCTAAAGTCATTGACATCAGCGGAAAATCAATCATGCCGGGGATTGTTGATGTGCATGCGCATCTTGGGAATTTCCGGATGGGATTAAGTCCGCAGCAGAAATGGGAATATTTCGCGAACCTGGCGTATGGCGTAACCACCGCTCATGATCCATCAGCCAGTACCGAGATGGTTTTCATGCATTCCGAGATGATCAAGGCAGGAAATATGGTCGGGCCACGACTTTTTTCAACCGGAACCATTCTGTATGGTGCCGAAGGGGAAATGAAAGCGGTGATTAACAGCCTCGAAGACGCAAAGTCTGCTATTCGCCGGACCAAAGCTTTTGGCGCTTTTACCGTGAAGAGCTACAATCAGCCGCGCCGTGAGCAGCGTCAGCAGATTATTACCGCCGCCCGCGAGCTGGGAGTGATGGTGGTGCCTGAAGGCGGTTCAACCTTTTACCACAACATGAGCATGATTATGGACGGTCATACGGGCATCGAGCATAACATTCCCGTTTACCCGGTTTATAAAGACGTGCTTACCCTTTGGGCTGAAAGTAACTCCGGCTATACACCCACGTTAATTGTAAATTACGGAAGTGTGAGCGGAGAATATTACTGGTACCAGCATACCAAAGTGTGGGAGAAGGAACGGCTGCTGAATTTTGTGCCGCGTGGCATTATTGATTCGCGTTCGCGTCATCGCAAAATGATTCCGCAGGGTGAATACGAAATGGGCCATATTTTAAGCGCCGCTACCGCTAAAGACCTGTTGCACAAAGGGGTGAATGTGAATCTCGGAGCACACGGGCAGCTTCAGGGGCTCGGTGATCACTGGGAGCTCTGGATGATGCATCAGGGCGGCATGACGAATATGGAAGCGCTGCAAGTGGCTACCATTAACGGCGCGCGATACTTGGGGATGCAAGACTACATCGGCTCCATCGAAGAAGGCAAGCTGGCGGATATGATTGTGATTGACGGCAATCCGCTGGAAAATATTCGCAGTACCGAGCATGTGGTCTATACGATGGTGAACGGCAGGCTGTATGATTCGGCTACGATGAACAGAATTGGAAATCATCCCAAAGAACGGCTGCCGTTTTGGTGGGAGCAATATGGATATTCCGACAATTTTGGTTTTCATGCCCGAACGGGAGCTCATGGGCATGTGCAGGGACATTAATTAGAAGCTGGATGTTGAAAGTTGGATGCCGGATGGAGTTCACTTCCCAAGTGGCCTCCAACTTACATAGCATATGATTGATTTAAGAAAAGGTGTAGGCCATCGTAAAGGTGGAACAATTAGCTACAAAAAAAGGCACTCCGAAATATCGGGGCGCCTTTTTTATTAATAGAACTTAAAATCTTCTTAATTCACCTTCGCGCGGCTTTTATGCTTTATTTCTGCTCGCCGGTTGCAAGCTTCGGTATCGCCACAAGTGCCAAAGAAATGCAACGAATGGCCGGAGATATTAAAATTATGCATTTTTTCCATCATCATTTTAATCTCCTGAATGCGGGGATCACAAAATTCTAAGACCGTTCCGCATTCTTTACAAATGATATGATCATGTTGCTGGTAAGCGTAGGCGCGTTCGTAGTAATACTGGTTTTCGCCGAATTGCTGGCGCTGTACCAGTCCGCATTCCACCAGAAGGTCCAGGGTGTTGTAAACCGTAGCCCGGGAAACGCGGGTACCGGAATTTTTCATATTGAAGAAAATATCATCCGCGTCAAAATGTCCGTCGGCGCGGTAAATTTCACCAAGTACCATAAAACGCTCGGGCGTTTGGCGCTGATTATGTTCTTTAAGGTAGGAGCGAAAAATCTCCTTCACCAGATCAATGGTCTCTTCTTTAGCCGGATGTGCCATAAGTAATTTTTCTTTTAATATAAGAAAATGGTACGGTAATTATAAGGCAAATTAAAAAGGATGTGCTGAACTTTCCTTTCAGAATGTTATATTCGAGCTATCTTTTAGCTTTTAAAGTGCTTTTCTTAGTTTAACAGCAATTAATGATCATCTTATGTCCGTAGTTGTAGCTTTTGAAACCTTAACCGACCTGTTTCTTAACCTTTCAAAGAAGTACAAAGGTACGGATAAAACCGCTTTTGCGCGGAAACCTTCTACCGATTCCGATTATGAAACCATCAAATGGGATCAGGTGCTGGATGATGCTCACAGCCTGGCTGCTTATCTGATAAAAAGCGGGGTGGAACCGGGCGACCGGATTGCTATTTTAAGCGAAAACCGCTACGAATGGGCCATTGTGGACTTAGCCTTGCAACTTATCGGGGCGGTGAATGTTTCACTCTACACATCACTCCCGGCCCGACAGTGTGAGTATATTTTGCAGGATTCAGGAGCAAAAATATTCTTCGTTTCAACCGGAATTCAGCTCAAAAAAGCGCGCGAAGTTTTTGACCGTTGCGAAAACCTTCAAAAAGTAATTGCCTTTGATAAACCCAAAATTACAAGCTATTTGGAGGATGACTATGTGGCGCTTTTTGAACAAGTGATGGCCGAAGGACTTAAGGAATTTCCAAATTTTGAGCAGGAAATCCATATACGGAGCCGGAATGTTTCACCCGAAGATGTTGCTACGCTTATTTATACTTCCGGCACCACCGGAAAACCCAAAGGAGTGATGCTGACCCATCGCAATATTGTGAGCAATATTAAAGCCGCTCACCAGCAGATCAATATTACGCAGGATGACCGCTGTTTATCGTTCCTGCCGCTCTGCCATTCGTTCGAACGCACGGCCGGTTATTACGCGATGATGGCGGGCGGGGCTGAAATTTATTATGCCGAAAGCGTGGATACGGTCGCCAAAAATATGACGGAAGCATCCCCCACAATTATTATGAGCGTGCCGAGGCTGTTCGAGAAAATTTATAACCTGATTAGCAAAAGCGTTGAAGAAGGAACGGCCGTAAAGCAGAAAATATTTGAATGGGCTATCAATGTGGGGCGAAAATATTCCGATGGCAAACGGGGATTGGTTTCACTCCAAAAAAACATTGCCGATAAGCTTGTTTTTGATAAACTGAAAGAGCGAACCGGTGGACGTATCCGCTTTTTTGTATCGGGAGGCGCGGCACTTCCGGCAGAAATAGGCCAGTTTTTTATGGGAGCGGGTCTGCATATCATCGAAGGCTATGGCCTTACCGAGACCTCACCCATTATGTGCTGCAACACTTATAGTGATGAAAAAATGGGATCCGTGGGTAAAGTTTTGCCGGGAGTAACGGTTGCCATTCAGCGCCTGGAAGACAACCAGATTATTGCCGAGCTGAGCGGTGAAGATTATCCTACCGATAAATCAACCGAGCAAGGCGAAATTCTTTGCAAAGGCCCTAACGTGATGAAAGGTTATTGGAATAATGAAGAAGCCACTCGCGAGATGATTGATGAAGATGGCTACCTTCATACCGGCGATGTGGGAAAGTTTGTAGACGGCAAGCTCGAAATCACCGACCGCATCAAGCATATGATTGTCAATGCCGGCGGTAAAAACATCTAT
>DASSAY010000278.1:0-2687 GCA_035699185.1 Balneolaceae bacterium
CCTGGCCTCAAAAGATGCTTCTTACATCTCGGGACAAGTCATCCACGTAAACGGCGGTGATGCGGTGAGTAGTTGAGTTTCTCGCAGAGCCGCAAAGTGCGCGGAGAGAAAACTCTTTGCGCCTTAGCTCCTTTGCATGAACCCTTCCAATCCCCATTTTTTTCTGTATCTTTAAGTAGCCATGGAAACTCAGAAACACTAAATAAAATAATTTTTGTGCTTTTGTGTTTTCGTGGCCTTTATTAACTAAAGTTTTTGCATGAATCAGGATCAGTCGAAAATTAAACAGCTTGCCCGGCAGATTAAAGCCAACCCCCGTGATTCTTTCTCGAAGTTTGCGCTGGCTCTGGAATTTCGCAAGCAGGGAAATTTGAAGAAAACGCGCATCTTGTTTGAAGACATTCTTGCCGCCGACCCCGATTATCTGGGAATCTATTATCATTTAGGCAAGCTGTATGAAACGCTGGATCGCGCAGCCGATGCCCAAAAACTATACAAGACTGGCATAAAAATTGCTTCTAAACAAAAGGAAGCTCGCACTAAATTGGAATTGGGGGAGGCGCTGCACCAACTGGAAATGGAATTTGAAGAAAAAATGGGTACATGAGATTTAAATCATTCATAAAAACAACATTTCTTTTCGCTGTTTTAATCATTGGTTTTACGGCTTTTGCATCAGCTCAGACAACACATACGGTTGAAGCGGGAGAAACCCTGTTCAATATTGCACAGCAGTATAATGTAGAAGTACAGCAGCTTAAACAGTGGAATAACCTGCATTCAAACCGCCTTTCGATTGGGCAAGTGCTGACGGTGCGGAAATCATCACCCGAAAAAATCGTACATACGGTTGAAGCAGGGGAGACCCTTTTTTCGATCTCCAAAAAGTATGATGTGAATATTGCTGAGCTGAAATCGTGGAATAATCTCTCTACCAGCAGTTTGGATGTGGGTCAAAAGTTAACAGTTTACCCGGGGCAGTCAACCGATCAGCAGGATCGGTCGATTGTTGTTGATAAAAAAACGCAACAAAATACGTATTACGTGGTGAAAAGCGGAGATTCGCTGTACCGCATCGCGGCTGAACACGGAATGACGGTAAAAGCGCTAAAAATATTGAATGATCTTAGATCAAATACGATCCGGGTGGGACAACATTTAACGGTTCGCGCTCCTTCAACTCCGCCGTCGATAGCAAAATCGGCGGAATCATCACCCCAAGGCAAATTTATTGCCTACCGGGTTTCGGGTGAAAGCCTGCCGGAACTGCTTTCAACGTTCAAGATGAGTGAAGATGAATTTTGGGCGCTTAATCCCGATGCGGATTCTTCCTTGCGAAGCGGACAACAGGTGACTGTACTGGCGCCGCCGGGCAGGTCGTACGAAAATCCTTATCTGGTGAGCGCTGACTTACAGAATTTGGGATCGACGAAGGCTTTAAAATACAGCGCGAGTGCTAAGGGAACATCCACTACGAACGGTGAATTGTACAATCCGGAAGCGCTCACCGCGGCGCACTCTAATATTTCGCTGGGTTCGGTTATCTTTATTAAAAATAAGGAGAACGAAAAGGGCATTTATGTTCGCATTAACGACCGAATTTCGGGGAATGGTTTGAAACTTTCGTCCGCCGCATGGAATGTGCTGGGGCTTTCGGAGGCCAATCCCGCGGTCACTATTTATCAAAATCAATGAGCGCGCCGGGGAACTCAATTAACCGTTATTTTTCATCCACGCGGTCGCTGCTGTACAGTTATTTAATCAGCCTGCCGCTGCTCTTGTTGTATGAAGTACTGATTTTCGTTTCACGTCCGGCTACCGAGCAAGTAGTGCGCATTTCGGTTGATGTCTGGATCAAAACGCTTTTTTCGTATATCGGTCAGGATGTGCTTTCCATCACCCTGATTTTTATCGCCTTACTGGGCATTTTTGTGCTGTATCGCGAGCGGAACCGTCTTTCATCGCTCCGCATAAGCTATTTTTTCACCATGCTGCTTGAAGCGGCCGTCTATGCGTTCGTGCTGGCACTGATGATTTCCACAGTGGTAGCGGGATTGCTGCAAATGCAAATTTCACCCGTTGAAAGCCTGAGCCTGCTTCAAAAAATGGCACTGTCGCTCGGCGCGGGACTTTATGAAGAGCTTTTTTTCCGGGTGATTCTGGTCTCGGCCCTGCTCTTTATTTTTAAGAGGCTTTTTGCCAAAAAGTACCTGGCTTATACTTTTGCGATGGTGCTGGCAGCGGTGCTTTTTAGCCTGGCCCATTACATCGGCGCTCTGGGTGATCCGTTTACCATTGGTTCGTTTTTGTTTCGTTTTTTGTTCGGGCTCGCGCTTAACGCTATTTATATCTGGAGAGGTTTTGGCATGGCCGCCTGGACTCACGCTATTTATGATCTTATGGTTATCGCTTTTTGATGAAGTTCACTTGCACAGGGTTTCGCAGAGAATATGTTGAGCTCGCAGAGTAATTATCACTCTGCGAATCCCCGGTTGGTTCTCTATGAGATAACTAACATAAAATTAGCCAAAAAGATGAATGATAAAAGGGAACAATCTTTTTTAAACGGCTTTATAATTATAGGTATATCAGCCAGCTATTTACTTTAGCTATCAGGTCCATTAGTTAAAGTGATTAATTTTTAACAGGCAGATTTGATATACTATTATTGTTATATTTATTAAAGA